>PMJQ01000101.1:79185-105682 GCA_003157485.1 Ignavibacteriota bacterium | reverse complement strand
CGGACGCTGTCGATGATGTGATACCCGGGAGCGCCGGCGCGCGCGGATGCCGGCATGGCAAACAGGAGGAAGCCGAGGCAGGAGGCGATCGCAGGTGTGCGCAGTTTCATTGTTGCTCCTCTCACAATGGGGGGAGACGATGCTGCATACCCAAAGATAGGTGACAATCCCGCCAAACACAACAAGCCCGCGCCACGGGGATGTTGATTCTGTCGTCGAAACATTCTAGAATTCAGGGATTCATCATTCACAACAGGAGCATCCCCGTGCCAGGAGAATCCACAGGGCGTATCACCCGTCCATCCGCGCCCGCACCGGCCCGCCCGACGGATCCGGTCGAACGCTACGTCCCTTTGCTCCTGAGGGGAGCCGTGTACGCACTCCTCGTTGTGTTCTTTTCCCAGGCGCTCGATGCATTCTACGAGTACCGGCCCGGGATGAGATGGGGAAATCTTCTCTTCATCGTCCGGACGTTCACGTTCCTCCCGCTCCACGAAGGAGGACACATTCTCTTCATCCTCTTCGGGAGGACTCTCTACGTCCTTGGAGGGTCTTTCTGGCAGATCATGTTCCCGCTCCTCTGGTTCATCATCGCCGTTCGCCAGCGCTCACAGGTGTTTCCGTTCGCCCTCTTCTGGGTGGGGGAGAATATGATGGACGTGAGCCTCTATATCCGTGACGCGCCGGGGAGGATGCTCCCCCTCCTGGGAGGCGACAAATCGGGACATGACTGGCATTATCTTCTTTCAGAATGGTCACTGATGGATTCCGCCGGGACGATCGCCGACGTCATGTACTATGGAGGTGCGATCGTCTGCGCCGGCGCGATCGTTGCGGGGATCGTCATGGCGGTTCTTGCGTTTGTGCGGTCCGGCCGCACCGTGCAGGTCTTTCCCGTCGCTCCCCGGACGCTCGCACAGGGAGCGCAGGACGAGCTCGACAATGCCGTCAGGAAAATGGAGGGGCACAGGGGATGAACAGCTGAACGACGGGGGGGGTTCCTCAGGTGTCCCGGATGGAAAATCTAACGACGGGACGCGCCCTGGACGAGCGCAGACACGGCCATGGCGGCCTTCAGGTCCTCAGGAGTGTCGATCTCAATGCACTTCAGCTCACCGACATCCACCGCACCCATCACCGACCCTCCCGTAATCGCCCGCTGGAATGCGGCTTCGTAAAAGAGATTTCCGCCTTCTTCCTTCTGTATCATCCTCCTCAATATTGGATAGAGTTCTCCAAGGAACGCCCCGCTCAGTTTCTCGATTCCTATCGACTCGCCGGCGGCGATGCCGGGGGGCACGTCCTTTCCGATGCGGCGCACCGTGTTTCCGGGGCCGGTCTCGACTTTGATCTCCTCGGACCCGAGCGCCGATCCGCTTTTCATTGCGAGGCAGTTCTCATGCCCCGACCCGGCGAGGAGCCCGATGATCCGCCTGTCGAACACGATATCGCTGTCAAGAAGGAGCATGCCTCCGTCTCCCGCCGACTTTTCCGTCAGAAAGAGGGAGGTGATGTTATTCGTCGTGGCAAAACGATCGTTCGTGACGAACTCGACGTCCAGTGCGGGGAATGAGTCCCTCACGTACTCCCAGATCTGGGCCTCCCTGTACCCCGTGACGATGACGATGTCGGCGATGCCGTTCGCGATGAGGTTCTCGAGCGTCAGTCCGAGAATCGTCCCGCCCCCCACTTCAAGCAGACACTTGGGGACGAGATCGGTAAGGGGGCGGAGCCTGGAGGCAACACCCGCAGCGAGAATGACGCCTTTCATCACCACTCCTGCACCGCAGGGTGCGCGCCGAACAATCTCTGTGCAATCATCATGACGACCGCAAGGACATTCCCTGCCACGGCGATCCCCCACAGATAGATATCGAGCCGCCCGGCAAATGCGCAGACGATAAGAAGCGTCCACTGCGTCGTCGGGCCGAGGTACGTCCAGCAGTGCATGAGGACCCTCCCGGAGCGTATCTCCTCCGCCTCCGCGCCGGAGAGCCGCTTCGCCGGCCGGCCTTTGCCGCCGGTGAGGCGGAGCTGGACGCCGGAGTACAGAAGGTATGTCCCGATCAAGAAGCGTTCAAAGTGCCGTCCCTTCACGACGCGAAGCGCCGCGAACTCTTCCCGGAATCCCTGCTGCTCCTCGCCGAGGACGTTCGCGCGGATTCCCGAGGCGTCGAGGTACCTGTTCCTGTAATAGTCGAGGAGCCCCGACTGGACGGCATTGCTGATGCCGGCGGCGGCCGTCAGGCACCACATCAGGGGAGGATTATCCGAGGCACCGGCGAAGCCGATCCCGATTCCCAGGTAACACGCGAGGCTCACGACATAGTCCGCCACCCCGTCCAGGATGCGGCCAAGGTGTGTCCCCGTGCCGTTCATGCGGGCAAGCTGGCCGTCGCTGCAGTCGACGACATTATACAGGATGATGAATACTCCCGCCGCATCGAGGGCGGCGGGGGTTCCAACGGCGAGGCTCATGCCCCCGAGGACGCCAAAGATCAGCGAGAGAAATGTGAGCTGGTTCGGAGTGACGCGCGTCCCGCGGATCAGCTTCACGAAGAGAAATGCGACCGGGCGGTACACGACAAGGTCGAACAGCTCTTCGACGGCGGGGGATTTCAGTCCCTTTCTGTATTCTGCGTAGAGTCCCACAGGCGCGCGCTCAGTCATAGTATGACCTGATCGCCTCAACGAGGAGGGCATTTTCTTCCTGCGTCCCGATGGTGATCCGGACATGTGAGTTGAGAAGCGGCTCATCCATGAACTTGATGAAGAGATTCCGATCTTCGAGATGGCGCTTCAGACCGGCCCTGTGCGCCGGGGGGATCGCGGCGAGTATGAAATTGGCTTCCGATCGGAACACGCGGACGCCGGGAATCTTCCCCAAAACGGCGTAGTAGAGTTCCTTGTCCGCGTCCATCTTCTGCGCGATCTCCCTGTAGTACCCGGGAGAATCAAGCGCGGCGATCGCCACCTCCTCCGCGATGCGGTTAAAGCCGAGGTACCGCGTCCCGAAGTTTGCGAGCGCGCCGAGTCCTTTTCCCATAACCGCAAAGCCGATGCGCATTCCCGCAAGGGCATAATACTTCGACATCGTGCGAACAACGAGGAGGTTCGGGAACGCGTCAACCAGGCCTTTCACGTACCCGGTCGACGTTCCGTTCGCGTACGCTTCATCAAGAACGACGATCGATTCCCCGAAATCTCCGAGTATCCCTTTCAGCGCATCCGGATCCAGCGAGTTCCCCGTCGGGTTGTTGGGGGTGCTGATGAAGACGACCGCGGGGCGCTCGCGCGCAAAGACCTCCCGCATGCCCGGGATATCATACCGGAAACGGTCAGCCTCCATCGTCATCGGAAACTCCACTGTCAATCCTCCGACCTCCGATGCGATCTTCCTGTAATACCACCAGGAGTAGGCGGGCACCATGAGCTTCTTCCCCGCCCCCAGGCAGCACTGGATTGTCTGCTTGAGTATGTGCTCCGCCCCGTAACCGAGAAGCACGCGGTCCTCGGCGACCCCGAAATCCTTCGCCAGCCGCTCAGACAGGCTTCCTCTGGTCCCCCGCGTGTACGACCTGTCATACCAGCTGAGTTTCGTGAGATCGGCGTTCTTCAGGATGTCGAAGCACGCCGGCGCGGGGCCGTAGTTGTTTTCGTTCCTGTCAAGGTATATCCGATTGCGTGTCATGGAATCCTCTGTATGTTATCTGTCCCTCAGGTCGTTCATCCCCCAGGACCGGTATGTTTCGACCACCCACTCGTGCGCTTTCATCATTCCCGGCGATCCGACGAGCCTCGGGCCGATGACGTCAAAGAGCCCGTGCACAAGCGCCGGCAGCCGGGTCGAATCCATCTCCTCCTCCCAGATCTTCCGTATGACGGGATCGTCAGAGGGAAACGTCTCGGAGACGGCTGTGGTGCATGCGAAGAACAGGAGAACGGCGCAAACACGGAGCTGCCGGTTCATGGATCGTCCGTGAAGGTCTGTGGGGAGGAATATGTATGCAGGAGCAGAAAGAGCAGAACAAGTATCAAACGTCACCGGGTCTTGAGGTCGGCGATCCCCTCCATCACTTCGTCTCTGGGGAGATTCCCGGCCCGAAGGTCTTCGTCGGATTTCATGAGCAGCCGCCTGTAGAATTGCATCCCAGCCGCCGCGAAACCCGGGATCAGTGCGACAATGTCGAAGAGGACATCCTCCGCTCTGTCAAACCGTCCCGTTCCTTCATACCAGGCCATGACTTTTTCCAGAAGCTCCTCCGGAAGCGCATACCCGGAAAGTCCCGCAAGAAGGCCGTCAATGGCACTGGTGTGATCAGGCGCCAGGACTTTTTCGTCCTCGAGCCAGGCGTCGATAAGGAGTTCAAGTGATTTCAATGCGAGGAGGACTGATTCGTCCGCCTCCCCGGCTGCCGCGCGAATCTCCGATTCTTCCTTCAGGAGGAGCCCGAGGATGTATGTCTTCGGTACCGCCAGCGACGGATCTGTGCCGAGAAGATCCCGAAGCTGACGGGGGCTGCACCCGCGGATCAGCGTGCTGTCTATTCCAAGAAGTGTCTTGCCAGCGGACTGGATCTCCTGCAGCGCGAGCGGAAAATCCCTCCTGTTCTTCAGGAATATGATCCTCGCCAGCATGTTCGCGAGCATGCTGACCATCCGCATGAAATAATCCTGCTCGATCACAGGGTGTGTAAACCCCTCCTGCTTTGCCTCCGCTGAAGGGAGGATACCGCTATTCCGCGCTTAATGCAAGCGCACCCCCCTTCGCCGATGCACCCGCCTCCGCATCAAGAATCCAGTGCGGGGGGAAATCCGCCGGATCGACAAGCGTTGCGGGGATCCCCGGGTCGGGAGCCCGGGCCTCCAGAACCCGGCGGACGATATCCGCTTTCTTCGCTCCCGCGACAAGAAAGAGGACATCCCTCGCGCTGTTTATGACGGGGAGCGTAAGCGTCACCCGCCAGGATTTGAGGGCGGCGACGAATACCGCGCTGACCGGCTTCCCCCGTTCTCCCAGAACTTCCGTCCCGGGAAAGAGGGACGCCGTGTGACCGTCCGCGCCGAGCCCGAGGAGCAGGACGTCAAACCTCCCGCCGGACATCGAGAGCGTCTTCTCAATATCAGCCGCATATTCCGCGGACGCGACGGCGGGCGGCCTCTCCCCCCGGATCCTGTGGACGTTCCCCGCCGGGAGCGGTATCCGGCTGATGAGCTCATCGCGCACCATCCCGTAGTTGCTCTCCGGGTCATCCGGAGAGACCATCCGCTCGTCGACAAAACAGACCTGGATTCTGCTCCATTCGGGCGCCCTCCCTTCAGGGAGGGCGGAGAGCCTGCGGTAAAGACCGCGCGGGGTTTCTCCCCCCGATAGCCCGATCGTGCAGATTCCCCGCTCCCCGATCGCTTTCCGGACGGCTCCGAGGATTTCGTGTTCGGCAGCAGATTCCATGCCGTCAATTCCCGGGAAGACATCCACGCGCGGTCTCCTCACCTGTGCGTCTCCCCTCCCTTCCCCGGCGCAGCGGGGTGAGGTGAGCAGTCATGTTTCCACCACCGTCCTTCATGCGCAAGGAGCGCGTCCCCGCCCGCGGGTCCCCATGTCCCCTGGCCGTAGGTCTCGAGAGGGGCACCGTCACCCGATTCCCAGCCTCCCCTCACGCCGTCGATGAACCGCCACGCGAGCTCGATTTCATCCCCCCTGGTGAACAGCGAGGCGTCCCCCTGAAGTGCGTCAAGGAGGAGGCGCTCATACGCCTCCGGGATCGCATCGTTGCCGAATGAGTCCCTGTAATGAAATTCCATGTCTGCCGGGCGCGTATGCATCCCCTGGTCCGGAACCTTCGCGATGAACCGGAGGTGGAGCCCCTCGTCCGGTTGAATGCAAATGCTCAGGTGGTTCGTGAAGAGCTCCGTCACGCCGGCCTGGACGTCGAATATCTGTGTCGGGGGACGCCTGAACTGAACGATGATTTCCGAACACTTCTCGCCGAGTTTCTTCCCGGAACGAAGGTAAAAGGGGATCCCCTGCCACCGCCAGTTATCGATATAGACCTCGAGGGCCGCGTAGGTCTCCGTCACGGAACGCGGGTTGACCCCTTCCTCGGACACGTACCCTGCGTACTGTCCCCTGACGGTGTACCGGTGAGAGTATTCCGGAGGGATTTCGCGGAGCGCGGTCAGCACTTTTACTTTTTCATTCCTGAGCGAGTTGGCATCGACGACGGCCGGAGGTTCCATCGCGACAAGCGTGAGGAGCTGAAGGAGATGGTTCTGAAACATGTCACGCAGAACGCCGGCGGTGTCGTAATAGCCGGCGCGGCGTTCCACGCCGACGGTCTCCGCGACGGTGATCTGGACGTGGTCGACCTGGTTTCTGTTCCAGAGAGGTTCGAATATCGCGTTGCCGAACCGGAGCATCAGGAGGTTTTGGACCGTTTCCTTCCCCAGATAGTGGTCGATTCTGAATACCTGGTCTTCATTCAGAAGCCTGTGGATGTCCTCATTGAGTGCCCTCGCCGTTGCGAGGTCCCTGCCGAACGGCTTTTCGAATATGATCCTCCTGTACGCCCCCCCGGGGGCTTCCTTCATGAGATTCGCCTCGGCGAGGCGGGCGATGATGATCGGGTAGAACCGGGGAGCTGTGGCAAGATAATAGAGGCAGTCGACGGCGGCGGGCCCGATGCCGCGTGCGAGATCCGCGTAGGTTGAAGCCTGTTCCAGATCCCCTTCCCGGTATGAAAGGGAGCCGGCGAATTCCCCCCAGGCCGCCGCATCGTACTCCGCCGGGGCGATCGCACGGACCGCTTCATTCATCTTCCCGCGGAAGACGTCGTCGCTCATCGGCGTCCGCGAGATTCCGATGATGCGGACGGAACCGGGGAGGCGCTTCTTTTTGAAATTGTTGTAGAGGGCGGGGATGAGCTTTCTCGTCGTCAGGTCGCCCGATCCACCGAATATGACGATCACAGTCTCCATGCCGGATCCCGGAAAGTGAGAATGAACGGAACGGGCATCCCACGGAAAGGGGGCGCCACTCGGTGTCAAAAGAAAAGAAACGGGGCGAAAAAAGTCAACCGGATCCCGCGCCGGCACGCCCGGCGAACCACCTGCAAATGAACAGCGGGCGGAATTTCAGAAGGGACATTCTTGTCCCCTTCGCGTGCATTGTTTTTCATGACCGGGCGGAATGAATCGGTGAATGAGCCCGGAAAGGACAGGTGCCGGAAAGACAGACTCAACCTATGCCGGCTTTCCGTCAGATTCAAGTCTGTGCGAGGACGATGCCGGTGAAAGAGAACAAGGCGAATGAGAATGTATTGCGATTGAGGGCGCGGGATTGTATTTTGAGGGAACCCGGCGGAATGTCTCAGCCCGGGACATTTCGCGTCACACACCCACTCAGGAGCACACTCATGAAGAAATGGATCGCCGTATTCATCGTTGCCGCAGCGTTCCTCGCGGCCCAGATTCAGCCCTGCGCTCTCGCGCAGGAGAAGACGGACAAGAGCGAGACCAGCGCAAAGGAGAAGAAGACAAAGGAGAAAGGCTCGGCCAAAGAAAAGAAGAGCGCAAAGGAGCCGAAAGAGAAGAAGGACTCGGGAAAGGAAAAGACGAAAGGAAAGAGCGATAAGGAAAAGGCGACAAAAGAGAAGGAAACAAAAGAGAAGGGAACAAAGGAGAAGATCACGAAAGAAAAGACCACGAAAGAGAAGAGCACAAAGGAAAATGGGACTAAGGAAAAGAGCGCAAAGGAAGAGAGCTCAAAGGAGAAGAGCACAAAAGAAAAGAGCGTGAAGGAGGAAGGGACAAAGGAGAAAGGGACACAGGAGAAGAGTGCGAAGGAGATAAAGGAATCGACGGAGGCAAAGGAGACGGGGAAACAACCGGCCGACAAGGGGGGAAGCAAGGACGAAGCCGTCGGAAAAACGGCGGATGGAAAGACTGTGTTCGAGGGGGCCAAGCAGGGGCATTATTACGTCAACGACAGCGGGCAGAAAACCTACGTGAAGGACTTCGTCGGCGCAAAGATCGTCGGGCAGACGAAGAAGGGGCAGAACATCTACGAGGGACCGCGCGGCGGGCACTTCTACTATACCGAGAGCGGAAACAAAGTGTATGTGAAGAAAGACAAATAGAGGAAACGCCGGACGGCGAGGTCAGCAGCGGTCTCCAGGAGAGGGACCGCTGCATCCTCTCCCGGCGCCGGGGGACCGGAAGTTCTGCACAAGACCGGATTCAGGGAGCGGAAAACAGAAGACCGCCCCCTTTTCACCCGGCCAGGATGAGCGCCAGCTGCGGCGTGGAGAGGAATTCCGCCCCGCCCGAGCGTACCACGACCATCTCCTCGACCGTGGCGATTCCGCGGCCGGGGATCGTCAGGCGCGGCTCAAGAGTGAAGACCATCCCCTCTTCGAGCAGGGCAAACGGTTTCTTTCCATATTTTTCCCATGCCGGACCCAGAAGCGCAGTACCGTCGTGCGCGAATCTCCCCACCTGGTGGCCGAGGGCGTGGGGAAACTCGTCATAACCGGCCTGCGTGACAATCGCGCGGGCGATCGCGTCGATCAACTGGCCGTTGACCCCGGGCCGCATCGCCTCGCGCGCGCCGGCAATGGCGCGGACGATGGTTTCAAATCCCCGGAGGACGTCGTCGGGGGCTGCGCTTTCCCCCTTCCTGCGAACGTAGAACGTCCTCTGGAGGTCGGAGCAGTACCCCTCCATCTTCAGGCCGAAATCCATATTGAGTATGTGCCCCTCTTCGACCTTCCGGTCCGTAGGAGCGTAGTGCGCAGCGGCGGTGTCAGGGCCCGTGAACACCGCAGGGCATACCTTTTCATCCCAGGCAAACGGGATCTTCCGTTCGTTCGCGCGTTCTTTCATGAATGCCGCGATTTCCCGCTCAGTCCTCCCCGGGCGGATGAACGGTGCGACCTCGGAAAAGATCTCTTCCGTCGCCCCGATTGCCTTCTGGATTCTCCCGAGTTCCGCGGGGGATTTCCGCTGGCGGAGCGCGCCGATGATGCTGTCCGCCTGCACAAGGTTCGCCTCCATCCCGATCCCCGCGAGAATGCCGCAAAGGGTCAGGTACATCCCGTGCGTCAACCCGTCGCAGATTTCGCTCTCCCGGGAATAGTTCACGGCGATTCTCGCGGGCCTCAGGCTCCGCAGCCAGTCCTGGAGAGGTTTGGTGATCCCTTCCACGTACCCGATGACGTCCGTGTACACCCCCAGATCCTCCACGGCCTTTTTGTCATACTGGCCGACGATCGCGCACGTCGTTCCGCTTTTCGTGACAATGAGTGCGCTGTGCCACGTCAGATCGCCGTCCACGAGGAACGGAAGCGTCGGATCACCGTTGATGGCGGTCTCGCGGGTGAACGTGAGCCAGCAGTCGACGTCAAACTCATTGAGTATGCCGACCGCCTGAAATATCTTTTCCCGTATGAGCGAAGTCATTGTCATAGCGATGTGTGTTCGGTGCGGGCGATGATCTCGTCCTGGAGTGAACGGCCGAGGTCGCAGAAATAGTCGCTGTAGCCTGCGACGCGGACGATAAGGTCCCTGTGTTCCCCGGGATGCACCTGCGCATCCCTGAGCGTCGCGGCGTCCACGACGTTAAACTGAATGTGATGCCCTCCCATCCGGAAATACGAACGTATGAGGGCAGCCAGACAGTCGATCCCCTTTTCCCCCTCGAGGAGCTTCGGCGTGAATTTCTGGTTGAGGAGCGTTCCTCCGGTACGGACATGATCCATCTTCGACGCGGACATGAGGACCGCGGTGGGGCCCTGCCGGTCGGCCCCCTGGACGGGCGAAATCCCCTCGGAAACCGGCGTCCCCGCATTCCGTCCGTCGGGGGTGGCGCCGGTGACCGCCCCGAAGTAGATATGACACGTCGTCGGCAGGAGATTGATCCTGTACGTTCCCCCGCGCGTGTTCGGACGGCCGTCGATCGCCTTGAAATAGATCTCGAAGACCGACTGCATGATCGCATCCGCGCCGTCATCGTCGTTCCCGTACCGGGGGGTCCTGTTTTTCAACAGGAGCCTGGTTTTTTCGTACCCCTGGAAGTCGGCGGCAAGGACGCCGAGAAGGCCGGCCATCGGGAGCCCCCCTTCTTCGAACACGTGATGCCGGATCGCGGAGAGGCTGTCGGTCACCGTGCCGATCCCCACGCCCTGTATGTAGCTTGTGTTGTACCGGGCTCCGCCGGCGTTGTAATCCACCCCCTTCGCGATGCAGTCGTCGATGAGGAGGGAAAGGAACGGAACAGGGAGATACTCGGCATAGAGCCGTTCGATGACGTTGCTCCCGCGGATCTTCACGTCCACGAAGTGATGCACCTGCGCCCGGAACGCGTGCATGAACTCCTCGAACGTATGGAACGCCGCGGCATCCCCTGTCGCCGGCCCGAGCTGCATGCCGGTCCGCGGATCGCGTCCGCCGTTGAGCGTCAGCTCGACGATCTTCGGGAGATTGAAGTATCCGGTGAGGATGTACGCCTCTTTGCCGAACGCGCCGGTCTCGACGCAGCCGCTCGTCCCCCCCTGGCGCGCGTCTTCGACGGTCTTTCCCACGCGGACCATCTCCTCGACGACGGCGTCGGCGTTGAACACCGAGGGCTGTCCCCACCCCTTCCGTATCACGCCGGCGGCGGCCCTGAGGAAGGCATCGGGGTTCTTCCTGCTGAGCTGTATGTTGGAACTCGGCTGGACCAGGCGCATCTCATCGATCACTTCCAGGACAAGGTACGTCACATCGTTGACACCGTCCTCCCCCTGCACCGTAAGACCGCCGCTGTTGATGTTCGCAAAATCGGTGTACGTGGAACTCTCCTCGGCCGTCACGCCGACCTTGGGGGGTGCCGGCTGGTTGTTGAACTTCACCCAGAAGCACTCGAGGAGCTCCTTCGCCCCCTCGCGCGTCAGCGTCCCGTCGGCGATTCCCCGCTCATAGAACGGGGCGAGATGCTGGTCCAGCCTCCCCGGATTGAACGCGTCCCAGGGATTGAGCTCCGTGATGACGCCGAGATGGACGAACCAGTATGCCTGGAGCGCATCACGGAACGATTCCGGCGGGCGGGCGGGGACGCGCCGGCAGATCCGGGCGATTTCCAGAAGCTCGGTTTTCCGCAGCGGGTCCGGCTCGGAGCCCGCCTTCTCTTCCGCCGCTTCCGCGTATCTCCCGGCAAGCGTGATCACCGCGTCGGCGCAGATCATCATCGCCTCAAGCTCGTCCCGTTTCGCCCCTGCAAGAGGATCCTGTGAACGCCCGAGCGACTCCAGGGCCGACGCGGCGTCCGAGCGGAGACCGAGGAGCCCTTTCGCATACAGCTTTCCGTCGAGGACCGTATGCCCGGGAGCACGCTGCTCCATGAACTCCGTGAATACTCCCGCCGCGTAGGCATCCTTCCACTGGCCGTCCATCACGGAGAATATCCTCTCGCGCATCGTCTTCCCCTTCCAGAAGGGAATGACGCGTTCACGGTAGGCGTCTTTCGTCTCCGGGCTCACGCGGAATGCGATCTTCTGACGAGTGTCGAGTATCTCCAGATCGTCAAGCGTGTGACAGCAGAGCTCGGGATACGTCGACGTGGCCTTGGGGGCGGGACCCCTCTCTCCGACGATAAGTTCGCCGTCGTTGATCACGACGGTCTCCCGCTCCATCAGGTACCGGAATACGCCCGCGCGCCTTAAGGGGGCAGGGATGTCTCCCGTGTTCATTGCCGCCTCCGTCACGAGAAGCGCCCGTTCGTGCGCAAGCACGGGGATTGCGGCAAGGCTCTGTTCACGAAGCATTCTGACGCGGTCCGTCATGATTTCAACCTCCGATGCTGACAACGGGATGGAACCTGAGCAGATCATCCGCGATGCGGTTCATGGAATCGCATGACGGCGTCTGCACGCCGGCAAGGGAATACGGAATCCCCAGCCGTTCATACTTGTCGATGCCAATCGTGTGATACGGAATCAGTTCTATCCTGACAACGTTGCCGAGAGCGGCGATGAATCGTCCGGCCGTCTCAATGTTCTCGGGGGAGTCGTTGATGCCGGGGACGATCGGCATCCGGATCACCACCTTCTTCCCCCAGGAGGCGAGCCGTTCCAGGTTCCCCCGGATGAGCGCCCCCGATACGCCCGTGAAGCGCCTGTGGATCTCCTCATTCACCGATTTGAGGTCGTACAGGAAAAGATCGGTGAGCCCGGCCACGCGGTACAGCACGTCGGGGGAGGCATACCCCGACGTGTCGACGACGGTATGGAACCCGGATCCGGCGCAGGCACGGAGGAGTTCCACGAGGAAGCGGTGCTGGAGCAGGGGCTCACCCCCCGAGAAGGTCACGCCCCCGCCGGACTCCCTGTAGAAGGGAGAATCCCGTTCGACCTCCCGCATGACATCGCCAACCGTCATCGGTCGTCCGATGAGTTCCCGCGCTTCAGCCGCGCACGCCTCCGCGCACGTCCCGCACCGCGCACAGAGCTCCGGGAGCGCCTCAAATTTCCCCTCCGATTCCCGTATTGCGTGCTGCGGGCACGCATCCACACAATCGCCGCATGCGAGACAGCGGTCGGGACGGTAGACCAGCACGGGCGCGCCCGGGAGGGCCTCGGGGTTGTGACACCAGGCGCACTGGAGCGGGCACCCCTTGAGGAAGACCGTCGTCCGAATTCCGGGACCGTCATGCACGGAGAAGCGCATGATGTTGAACACGGTGCCTTTCGACTCGCGCTCCTGAGCGGGTATGGTTCCGTCATCCATTTCACGTCACCTGTATCTATCCGGTCTGAGAAGATGAAGATCGATCGAAGGGACCCGGCCGTGAACGATCTCCGCAACGAGCTTGCCCGTGATCGGCGCCAGCGACATCCCCACCATCGCATGACCCGTCGCGGCGATCAGATTGTCATAATTGCGGAACCTGCCGATGAACGGCAGCCCGTCTGGAGTACACGGACGGAGGCCTGCCCAGATCTCCCCCTTCTCCAGCAGTCGGGCCCCGAGCCCCCCCAGGTACGCGGGGACTGATCCGAGGAGAGCGCGCACGCGCCTGGCATTGATGGAGGTGTCAAAACCCGCGAGTTCCATCGTCCCCGAAAGCCGGAGCCGGTCACCCATCGGCGTCACCGCCACGCGTGCCTCCTCGAGAAGCATGGGGATCCGGGGAAGGACGGGGGGATTCCTCACGGTTACGCTGTACCCCTTTCCGGGCTGCATGGGGATCTGGAGCCGGAGCGACCGGACGATGAGGGGGGACCATGCCCCCCCTGCAAGCACGAATTCGTCGGCGGCGTACGTCCCTCCCGTCGTCGTCACCGCAGTGATCCCGGAAGGCCGGGTGACAAACCCCGTGACGCGCGTCGAGGAGACGAACCGGACCCCCTCCTTTTCGACGTGCGCCCGGAGGCGGTCGACGAAAAGGGCGGGCGTCATGTGAGCGTCCCCGGGGTAGTAGACCCCCCCCAACGCGGTGAAACTCACGCCGGGTTCAATCTCCTGCAGCCCATCCCTGTCCAGGACCCTCGCTTCGATGCCGATGTTCGACGCCTGCCGGGCCATCCCGAGCGACCCTTCCCGTCCGTGGCCTGTCCGGAAGAGCATCAGCAAACCGTTTCGCCGGAATCCGAACTCCATCCCCGGCATCGAGGCAAGTTCGTCGTACAACGCGAGACTCGCGATGCTCATGTCGCGGAGGAGAGGTATCGCACGTTCGGTACGGCCCGACGTCGACGCCTGCGCGAACTGCCAGAGCCACGTGAGAAGATCGGGATCGAGCCGCGGCTTGATGTAAAAGGGGCTGTCCGGGCGGAGCATCCAACGGAGTCCCAGCATCACCATGCCGGGAGCGGCCAGCGGGACAAAATGACTCGGGACGATGAGACCGGCGTTGTGCAGCGACGCCCCCTCGCCGATCTCGCCGCGTTCGACGACGGTGACGCTGCACCCGGACGCTCGCAGAGAGTGCGCCGCGCAGAGCCCTACGGCGCCCCCGCCGATCACAAGTATGTTTTTCATGCGTGCCTTCCCCGCCGGACGCCGTTACAGCACTTGAAAACCCCTCGCGAAGGGGTCATCGTCGTCGATAACGATTGACGATCCGCACAAACTTCACGTTCCCCCCCCTCCATGACGTATGTGGCTTCGACGATCCCCGCGGGTACCTCGAGACGCAGGAGCCCCGGCCTGCGCGGACGGACGAGCCCGTGCTTGAGCATCACCGTCACTGTTCCGATCGTGCCGTGTCCGCACATCGGCAGGCAGCCGCTTGTCTCGATGAACAGGAGCGCGATATCGTTGGCAGGGTCGGCCGGGGGATACAAAAGGCTCCCCGACATCATGTCGTGCCCGCGGGGCTCGAACATCAAGCCGGTCCTGATCCAGTCGAATTCGGCGAGGAAATGCGTCCGCCGCTCACTCATGTTCGCACCCTCCAGAGGAGGAGAGCCCCCGGCGACAACGCGCACAGGGTTGCCGCACGTGTGCGCGTCGATGCAGAAGAACGTATGACGGGCCATTGATTCCCCTTCCCCTACGAGAGATCGAGCGCTGTCCTGGCGAATTCCTCCAGGTAGTTGACGAGCGCATCGGAGGCCGTTCCGGCGCCGTCTTCGTCGCCGGCGGCCACCGCGTGCATCATCACCCCGTGAAGCTCCGCAGCGCGGGGGAGATCCCCGTTGTGTCTGTACAGGTACCAGAACCTGCGGCAGTGGGCATGCAACGGCACGGAGGCCTGCAGGGCGAACGCGCTTCGCGATGCGGCTTCGAGGAGGCGGTCAAAGGCGGTGTCAAGACGCATGTACTCCGCCATGTCGCCGCGCGAAGCGGCCGACGCCATCGCCTCCGCGGTCCTCTCGAGCGTCGTGCGCTGCTCGGGGGTCGCCCGCCGCGCCGCCTTTGTCGCTACAAGCCTGTCGAGGACGCGGCGGGTTTCGAGAACGGCCAGGTAGTCGACGATATTGATGTCGCTCACGACGACGCCGCGGCGGGGAAGCGTCGTCACGAGCCGCTGCGCCTGCAGGCGCTGCAGGGCCTCGCGCAGGGGGGTCCGCCCGATCCGTATCTTCCTGCTCAGTTCGGCCTCTGAGAAGACGCTCCCGGGTTGCAGCTCGAGCGTCACGATCATCTCTTCCAGGCGGATGTACGCCTCGTTGGCAAGACTGATTCTCGCCGCCTCGTGCCGCGCCGGACCCGCCGGACCTGCATGCATAAAGTGCTCCCTGAGAGTGCTCCCGCTACGGAGCGGTGTAACAGGTCTTCACCGTCGTGAAGAACTCCACGGCGTACCTCCCCTGCTCGCGCGTGCCGTAGTTCGACCCTTTCTTCCCTCCGAAGGGGACATGGTAGTCCACCCCCGCCGTCGGGAGATTCACCATCACCATCCCCGCCTGCACATTCCTCCTGAAATGGCTTGCGTGTTTCAACGAGGTCGTGCAGATCCCGGCACAGAGGCCGAACGCGGTGTCGTTTGCCACGGCAAGGGCTTCATCGTAGTCCCTGACCTGCAGCACACCCGCGACAGGCCCGAATACCTCATCGATATTGAGGCACATCGTATTCGTCGTGCCCGTGAACAGCGCCGGGGAGAGGTAGAACCCTTCATGGGCTCTCCTCAAGCGCTCCCCGCCGAACGCGAGCGTCCCCCCCTCTGCTTTCGCCAGAGTGATGGCGTTCAGGTCTTTCTCCAGCTGGGAGGAGTCGACGACGGGCCCGATGTCGGTCCCGTGTTCAAGCGCGTCATCCACACGAAGCGAGGCAAGGCGGTCGATCTTCCCCCCGGCGTCGAACTTGGTTGTGAGCGCGGTGTAGACGCCTTCCCATTTTCCGTTCACGGATCGGACCTTTTGATGTGGCAGCTAGATATATCTATAATATATTACCGATCCGGCCCCCTGTCAAGCCCAATTTCATTGGAATTCAGCGGAAAGAAGGCGATTATGTAGAGAGTGTAACATCCCGGTACCCGAATGCACAGAGTCACGGCGGCACTCCTCACCGCGCTCATCTCGCTTAATTCACTCCACGCCGAGAATCTGGCCGGCATTTCAGCGGGAGCCGGACCCGCATTCCCCCTCCGGGGAGTCAAAAGGCTACTCGGGACCGGGTACGGAGGGACAGGCTCGATCGATTTCCTTCTGAACGACAACATTAGCATCGTCGCGCGCGGGGGATATTTCCGGTGGCAATTCAACGACGACAGATTCAACACCTGGGTTGCCACAATCGGGGGGGGAAAAGTTTCCGACGCGGGTGGACCGTTCCAGGCGATCCCCGTGACTGTGGGAGCGAGGTTCACATTCGACGGTCCGCTCGTCAGACCTTACTTCGGCCTTGCGGGGGGAGCCTGTCTTCTCCACTGGAAGATCGCCGGTACCTCGCGCACCACGGGTCTCCCCGGCGGCTATTCAAGCACATGGACGGAGCCGGCGATGAGCGTCGAAGCCGGGCTGCTGTTCGTGCTCTCCGGCGGCCTGACACTCGACGTCGGAGGGACATACACCGCCTTCTCGAACGCGGGAGACAGGGTCGACCCTTCAGATTTCCTCGGAGTCAGGATCGCGGAGTTCAACACGGCGACATTCGTCGGGGTGCAGGCGGGGCTCCGCGTGGCATTTTAGAAGGGGAAATCCACCCCCCGGCGATCCCCCCGCATGCCGGGCAGATTAATCGATCGTCTTCTTCCTGTTCGCCAGGAAGAAGGCTATCCCCGAGAGGAAAATGACCGCCCCCCACCAGACCCCGGCATGGAGATCCGCAAGAACGGTCTTCTGCTCGGGAGGGATGAACAGATCGTACACCCCCGATGCCAGAACGATAACCCCCGTTGCAGTCAGAAAGAGCCCAACAAAATACCAGATTGGCTTCATCGCGTCCCCCTACCAGAAATAAATATTGAGAGCAACCAGCACGACAACGGAGAGGATCGCGTAAAACTCCGGCCGCTTCATAAACGGAATGCCGTCGCGCGCGGTTTCGGGCGTCAGGCCCTTCACAAGCCCTACAAGCTCTTCCTTCGGCTTCTTCTTCGTGAAGAGGCTGATCAGGATCGTCACGAGGAAGCAGACAAGCCACGCCCACCACGCGCGCCAGAAGTTCACCGCCATGTCACTCGCCGTGTTCGACAGCGTGATCCGCGCGGGATCAATCCACTGGAACTTGACGCCGAGAAACATCGCGATCGACGTCCCCATCCCCGCCAGGAGACCCCAGAAGGCCCCCGCGGGGGTGATCCAGACAACGAACATCCCGAGGAGCATTGTGGCGAACAGCGGAGCGTTCACCCACGAGAATATCGCCTGCATATAGTCCATGATGCTCGGGAATCCCTTGGCCCAGTACGCGGTGACAACGCTCAGGACCACGCCGATCACTGTCGATATCCGCCCGACCCACATGAGGTTGGCGTCGCTCGCGTTCCTGTTGATGATCGCCCTGTAGACGTCATACGTCCACACTGTATTGAACGCGCTGATGTTGCCGGCCTGGCCGGCCATGAACCCGGCGAGAAGCGCGGACACTCCCAGTCCCACAAGGCCGTGCGGATAATACCGCATGATCAGGAGAGGGAGCGTGGAATCGTAGTTGACATGCCCGCCGTCCTGCAGAAGTGCGAATCCGCTCCCCGGAGTTTTTGCCAGGATGAGCGCGATGAGCCCGGTCAGCACGACGATGACGGGGACAGCCATTTTCGGGAACGACGCAATGATCGGCGTCAACCTGGCCGCGCGCAGGTTTTTCGCCGAGAACGCCCGCTGCACGACAAGGAAGTCGGTCGTCCAGTATCCGAACGAAAGCACAAAACCGAGGCCGAGAACGATCCCCGCCCACGTGATCGCCATCCCGTTCTGAGAGGCATCCGCCGACGTTGACCAGAGCGTTCCGAATGACGCCGGGATGTTGCTCAAAACCTGATTTACCCCCCCGATTTCGACGAGCCCCAGGATCGTGACGAGAAAGAGACCGAACCAGATCAGGAAAAACTGTATGATCTCGGTGAATATCGCGGACATCAGTCCGCTCAGTGTCACATAAAATGCAACGGTCGCCGCCGACACCCACATGCTCACGTTCCAGTCCCACCCGAGGAACGTCCGGAGGACGAGCGCCATGGCATACAGGTTGATGCCCGAGACCAGGAGGGTCATGATACCGAAGGCGACGCCGTTCAACACGCGTGTCTTCTCATCGAACCTGAGCTTCAGATAGCCCGGGACGGAATGGATCTTGCTGCTGTAGTAGAAGGGCATCATGTAGAGCCCGAGAAAAAGCATCGCAGGGATGGCGCCTATCCAGTAGAAATGGGCGACGTACATGCCGTACTTGTATGTGTTCCCGGTCATCCCCAGGAGCTCGAGCGCCCCCAGGTTCGCGGAGAGAAACGCGATCCCCGCCACCCAGGCGCTGTTCTTCCTTCCCGCCAGAAAGTAGTCCTCCTGGCTTTTTGTAAACCGTTTAAGGTAATAGCCGAGCCCGAGGATGAACCCGAAGTAAATCGCCAGGATCAGCCAGTCAACAATGCTCAGGTTAAACGTCGCCATGCCTCTTCCTCATTGTTGTGTTTGGAAAGAATGTGAATCTTCTCGCTGCTCACTTCCCGATGATCAATGATCGACTGTCATCGACGACGCCGCAGCATCGACGGAGGAACCGGCTGCAATTCGATCCCCGGCCCGCTGACCTGCATATCCATCCAGGGTGCGGGTCCCGCCGCAGCGACGCTCACGGAGATCGCGTGCGCGCCGACGGAAAGATGAAACAGCCCGGACGGGATGTCCCACCAGTTCTCTCCCCGGTTCGTGACGGCGGGCGAACCGTCGACGCTGAGCGTCACCGGATCACCCTGCGCGATCGTGAAGAGGTAGTCCCCTTCCTCCTTCACGGTGAAATACGAATCGAGGCGGACAGTCACACTGTCGTGACCCAGGGGGAGTCCGTCAAGAGACATGCGGTATGAAATCCCTCTCACAGTATCCGCACGGGAGCCGGCGGAGATTCGGCGCGGCAGGATTGTGAATGCCAGGCCGTTCTCCTCCGGATCGAGGACGCTGTATATGCCGCGGGGGACCGGACTCGACCCTCCCGCAGGGAGGAACGTCCGCGCCTTGAGCGTCGCGGATGCGCGGAGATGAAGGGGCCCTGATACCAGGGGCGATCCCTCCGTCGGGTCGGCCCCGTCCGTCGTGTACCTGACGACGGACCCGGGGACCTGGCTCTCGATCGTTACCGTCGTGTCATGGAACAGGACCGGGTAGCCCTCGAATCCCGAAGGGGGCGGAATGCGGACGTTGACCCCCCGCTCGACGAGCCTCGCGTACTGGCCGGCCATGCGCGATGAAAAATCCCCGAAGTTCCTCTTTTCCCGCGGGGACCATACGACCTCGCTCATTGCGCAGGCGCGGGGGAACGACATGTACTCTGCTTTCCTCGGACCCGGGATGGACTCCGTCCAGACGTTCCCCTGTGCACCGAGTATATGGCGGGCCTGAGCCTCCGTGAGCCCCGGCGGCACCGGCTCGTAAGAATAAACGCGGTCGAGCGGAAGATAGCTGCCGACGGGTTCAGGCTCCCCGGTGAGCCCCTGGCAATAGTCAAAATAACAGTTGGATGTCGGCGTCATGACGACGTCGTGCCCGGAGGTTGCGGCCGCGATTCCCCCTTCGACGCCCCGCCATGACATCACGGTCGCGTTCGGCGGGAGCCCTCCTTCGAGTATCTCATCCCAGCCGACGAGCCGTTTTCCGCGCGCGTTGAGGAATTTCTCGATCCGCCGTATGAAATAGCTCTGAAGCTCGTGTTCGCCGGCAAGCCCCTCCGCTTTGATCCTCGCCTGGCACCGCGGACACACCTTCCACCGCGTCTTGGGGCATTCGTCTCCCCCGATATGGATATACCGGCCGGGAAAGAGCTCCATTACTTCTGTCAACACGTCCTCGAGGAATTCGAACGTCTTTTCGTTTCCGGCGCAGTACACGTCGTCGAAGACACGCCACTTCGTCTGTACATCGAAAGGGCCCCCCGTGCATGAGAGTTCGGGATACGCTGCCAGCGCCGCCGTCGAATGTCCGGGCATTTCGATTTCCGGGACAACGGTGACAAACCGCTCCCGCGCATACCCGACGACTTCCCGGACGTCGTCCTGCGTATAGAATCCGCCGTGCGGCTGTCCGTCACCCAGCGTCTCCTTTCGCCACGAGCCGACGGTCGTCAGGCGGGGGTATTTTTTGATCTCGATGCGCCACCCCTGGTCTTCCGTGAGGTGCCAGTGGAACACGTTGAACTTGTAGTGAGAGATCAGATCGATGTATTCCTCGACGAACTTCTTGCCGAAGAAATGCCTCCCCACATCCAGGTGCATGCCGCGCCAGGGAAACCGGGGGGCGTCCTCAATGCGGACGCAGGAAACCTCCCATGCAACGCCGTAGACGGGAGAGCCGTGCCCGAATTCCGGAGGGAGGAGCTGGAAGAGCGTCTGGAGAGCGTAGAACGCTCCGGCGGCGTCCCCGGCCGTGATCCGGATCCCACCCTTCGTGACGTCAAGCGTATAGGCCTCTGCTTTCCCGGCCGAGGAAGAAGGATCGAGCGTGAGCACTATGACGTGTGCAGGCGCACCCTTCCCCCCCTTCAGCACTGTATCGAGCGGGAGCGGGTATCCCGTCGATTCGCGGAGCCGGGAGGCGAGAAACCTCCCAACGTCATTCAGCGCGGGTGAACCGGCATCGACGGCGATCGATGTCCGTCCGTCGATCAGGAAACTCCCGGGACGGCGTTCGACGCTTGCGGGAACGGGAACGAGAGAGAGCACATTTTCGCTCCCCCCGGATGAATACGCTGCGGAACCTGCAAGAAGAAGCAACAGGACAACCGGGATACGGAACGGAACAGCCGAAGGACGAGTCATAGCGGGCAATTTTCGCGCATGTTTGAGTAGTGTGAATTTCAGAAGCCGGTGTTCTTATCCCCCGCCCCCGGCGGAAAGATCCGCTTCCCCGAGTCTGGTGCAGGCCCTGAATCTCCCGGGCGCCAGGGGCCGCGGAGGCATGGGACGCGCGGCAGGGGCTCCCTTCATCTGCACAACAACGGTCTCCACCGCCCGGGACTGATCGCAGAGAAAGTACGCCGTCGCTTTCCCTTCCCAGTGTCCCCCCTTCTCATTCCCCATCACGGAGAACGTGATCGCATGGTCCCCGGGGCCGGCCCGCAGCGTGTACCACGACCACATTCCCTTCTGGCTTTCGACACCGGGCCTTGTCTCCGACCCGTCAAGCGTCATTTTCACGCCGGGGAGGGATTCTCCCCCCCGTGCGGGCTTCAGCAGAACCGCGAGCATTCCGTCATGCGAAGAGGAATCCACGCCGAGTGAGATTTCCCACGTCTCTCCGCTCTTCGTTTTCCGGATCCCCCGCACGCTGACAGGAGGCGTCGCCGGAGTCCCCCTGAACGAGAACCTCCCCGGATCCACCTCACGTCCCCGGAACGTGACGGAACTCAGACTCCCCGGATTCAGTATGCTGACGTCACTCCCACCCTGCGCGTAGCAGGAAAGCCGGCAGGTCTTCCCGTCGGGCTCCGCCGGCTCGAAGACAACGCCTGCGACAAGGGGGAGCGTCGAACGTTTCAGCGGGTAGATTTCGTAGATGGCGGTTTCGTACCCGTCGAGAGGGAGCGTCAGCGTCCCGCCTGCTTTCGAGAGCCGGGGGGATATCCAGCGGGAGGGGTAGACCCTTTCCAGGACAAGCGAATCAGCATCACCATCGAGACCGAGCGAGGGGGCGAGGGGAACATGCAATGACGCCGGCTCTATGGAGGGGTTGCGCGCCGCAATCACTCCTTCCGCTCCCCTGAAGTGGACGTACCCGTATGTCTCCCGGGCTTTCGGGTCCCCGCCGATCATCGTCGTCGTCGAGAGAACGGGAAAGCGGTCCCTTGCCCACTGCATCGACTGCGCCATCGCGTCCCATTCCCCATCCGTGAGTATGTCGGGGGAGATGTAGAGCTCCCACATGGAGACGCCCCGTGCGAAATAGAGGAGTGCCTCGTTCGTGAACTTGTCCAGCGGCTCGTTTTCCCCTCCGAGCTTTTCCAGAGTCCCTTTGATGATTCCATGCGTCATCATGTTCGCCACGGGAAACCAGAGGTCTTTTGTCCGGAGGTCCTCATAGAGGACGAAGTCGCGGTATGTGATCGCGGCGTCGCGCGGACTGATGGAAGGGACGTCCGCGTATCCGTAATCCTGGCCGTCCATCCAGATCTGGTTCGCGTATTTCAACCACCAGGGGCTCAGCCATGTCCCGGAGGTAATGTTCAGGAACGTCTTCGGGTTCGCGCGCCGGACCGCATTGCACTTGTCGATCACGCTCTCGAGAACCGCGCGCCGTGAATAGATGTCGACGGGATGCCCGTGGTCCGGCTCGTTGCAGACGAACTGTATTCCGTCCCACTTGAAGTAGGCAACCCCGTCGTCCCGGACGAAGTCTTCCACTCTCTTTCTGAACAGCGCGCTGTACTTCGCCCCCGCGAGGCACAGCTGGTCGTCGACGATTTCATAGCCGTGCGCCTTCATCCAGGCGATGCGCTGCGCGTGAAACGAATACCCCCCCGTCGGTCCGAGCCAGAGCCCCAGGTCGGTGTTCGTCTTGCGCAACTCGTCCGCGACGGGCTTCAGGCCGTGCGGAAACTGCTCCGTGCGGAGGAGCCAGTCGCTCGCGTAGAAATCCCAGCCGTCATCAAGGACGAACGCATCGAGCCTGATCCCGTGTTTTGCGATCATGTTCCTGTCGATCAGCCCGATGATCCGCATGATGTTCTCTTCGTTCATCACGTTCGCGGGGGGGATATTCCGGAAGTCCGGCGAGCGGAGGTCGTACCAGCTGTTGTACAGTGTGTACGGGCGGAGCGGGGCGACCCTGATGTCGTCGACATATTTCCAGAACCACCTCCTGACGCTCGTGTCGGGTGTGATCCCCTCCACAACGGCCGATCCCGGGCACCAGGTGGGACCGATCTTTTCGCCGATCTCCTGGCCGCACCTGAGCCGGAGGGATCCGCCGGAGGAGACGACATCGTTTTGCGAGGCCGGATACTCGAGTCCGAAGAACGCGCCTGCCGACTTGCCGAACGCGAACGCCGCCGGCTGGCCGAACCCCCCCTTCTTCACGACGGCCGGGCTGCCCCGCAGCAGGCAATCCCTCCCCCAGAGCATCCGGAGGAAGTGGCCCGCCGAAGTGCTGTCCATGACCGCCACGTCCCTCCTGAGATAAAAATCCTCCCCCGCCAGGCGGTACGTCACGCGGACGAAAAGCGACAGGTCCGGACCGGCGAAATACAGGGCAAGATCCTTCTCCCCGGCAACGACGGATGCGGAGTCGGCCCTCTCGAACGTGAAGTCCCCCGCAGTCAGACTGACGGGGTTTTCGGCGTTGTTCTTCTTCCCGGGGGGGCGCCAGTCCGACCACATCACATCGAGCGTGAATCCCCCGTCCGTTTCGACGGAGCGGACTCCGGGGAACGAACGGTCACCCTTCCTGCCCGCCAGTGTGATCCTGTCAGAGGCGATGTGCCCACCCTCCAGCGTCACGGCGCACGAAATGCGCGAATTGGCAAGCGTGAATTCCTCCCGGTGGGAAGGCGTCCCGGAGAGAACGCTTGAGGCGACCGCCGCGGCGAGTACGATCGGAATCAGTATGCGGGACATAAGAACCTGTATGAAATGTGCAGCGCCCGTTCGTGCGCCGGAAAACGCAGACCTGTCGTCATCCTCCTTTAGAACGGGGCAGGGGGATAGTTGTCGCGCGCGAGAGAGAGCTCTTCCGGAGCCGGCTTTTCGATGATGGCGCGCAGGTCAATCCGGACCTCCATGTCGTCCCGGTGCCGGGCCTCTATCGTCATGCGGAGCGACACCGCGCACGGGACCACCGGGAGGCCGAGGTAGTCCTGATGCTCACCGAAGAGGCAGACCCGTCCCGGCGTGGAGTAGGCGATGGAGGCACAGGTTGTCTGCATGGGCAGATCAGAGACGGAGAAGGGGGGCGCCGGACCGCGCGGATCCGATGTCATCCCGTGAAGAGGACAGGATTTATCGCTTCGTAATGTAAAACGGATACCCGACAATTGCCAGCAGTTCAGACCCGGACGATCTCCGAAGGGAGCGACTTGAACGATTGGACAACGCGGACATCCGGAAAACCCCCGAGGCGGAGCGCTCCCGCGGTCGCGTCTTCCGCAAGCGCGTTCGTATTGCACTGCTGGCTTATGTGCGCG
Source organism: Ignavibacteriota bacterium (assembly GCA_003157485.1). Taxonomy (GTDB): domain Bacteria; phylum Bacteroidota; class Ignavibacteria; order UBA10030; family UBA6906; genus Fen-1273. Next base: position 81,427 of record PMJQ01000101.1, on the reverse strand, counting down.
AGGACGACCGCCGCCGGGGGACGGGTGCTTGACCGGGCCACCTCGCAGACGAATCCCGCACACTGGTCGTTGGAGAGATGGCCGATCTCCCTTATCCGCTTCTTCAGCCACGCCGGCCGGTTCGAGCCCTCCAGCATCGCCAGATCATGATTCGATTCGATCACGATCGCGTGCGCATCCTTGAAATGCTCCACGAGCTCCCCCCCCGTGAACCCGAGGTCGGTGGCAACCGCCACTCCGGCGCCTTTCCCCCCCTCCGAACGGTCGGTGATCCTGAACCCGAAGCATCCCCCGGGGGAATCGTGCGGCACGCTGAACGACTCGATCCCGAGCGTCCCCGCCCCTCCCCCCCCGCCGTTGATTTCCTCGAGGAGGCCGAGCCCGGCCGCCCGTTCGATGGAGGGGTACATGCGGCGGAGAACGCGCGTAAGCTCCCGGCGAACGATGACAGGAACCCGGTTCCGTACGAGCATGTCGATCGACGTGTCGTTCACGTGGTCGCTGTGCGCGTGCGTGATGAGGAGGCCCCCGATCCCGGGAATGTCGAGATCGAGCGAGCTGAGGCACGATCCGACGTACGTGCGGCTGAACCCGCAATCAATCATGAGCGCGGTGTCACCATTCCACACGAGTGAGCAGTTCCCTGCGCTCGAGCTCCCGAGTACCCTGATGTTCACGGGCGGGACGAGCCGGATGAGAGAACGCCCGGAAGAAATATCCTGCAGGGGCGGAGAAGGGGGAACAACCTCTCGGTCATGGTGCCTCGCATGAATGTGGGGAAGGGCGGAAGAGGATCGACGGCGGGTGCGCGCCCGGCAGTATATAAAATCAAGTATAGCAAAAAAAGAGGGGTGGTTCAAGAGGACGAGGGGCACCGGTGCCTTGCCTCTCAGGAACGGGATCGTTAGTTTGTGCAACACCGTCCCCTCCGTCCCTGCGCTCCAGCTTATATTCGCAGCGCGCAGCGGAGGTCTCTCCCCCACACCACGAAGGACGCAAGCGCCATGAGAATCCTCCCGGCGGCACTCCTGATCCTCCTGACTATCTCCCCCTCCGCTGCGCAGCAGGCAACACCCCGGCTCCCGCTCGCGGCGGCCAAATGGGTCCTGAAGCGAACGATCAAGGAGAGGGCATCGTCATTCAAACTCGGTCTGATCGGACGCGAGGAGGGGAAGGACGTGTTCGAAATCCATGCCGGCGGCGGGACGGTCACGATTCTGGGCTCGGGCACACTGGCGATCTGCAGGGGATTCTACCACTATCTCCGGAACGCCTGCAACTCCGAGATCACGTGGAGCGGTTCGCACATCGCCCTGCCGGACACGCTCCCCGATTATCCGCCCACACGCGTCGTTTCGCCGTACAGGTACCGCCAGTACTTCAATGTCTGTACGTTCGGCTACACAACTGTCTGGTGGGACTGGAAGCGCTGGGAGCAGGAGATCGACTGGATGGCGCTCCACGGGATTTCGATGCCCCTGGCGATGACGGGAGAAGAGGCCGTCTGGAGAAACGTGTGGCTCTCGAGGGGGATGACCGGAGCGGAGCTCGACGGGTACTTCACAGGCCCGGCGTTCCTCCCCTGGCACAGGATGGGAAACGTCAACGGGCACGGGGGTCCTCTTCCCCGCGGATGGATCGAGGGGCAGGCCTCGCTGCAAAAGAAGATCCTCGCCCGGATGCGTGATCTCGGCATGATCCCTGTCGTCCCCGCTTTTTCGGGATTCGTCCCCGAAGCGTTTAAGCGGCTTCATCCGGAAGCGCGGGTGTACGACATCGCCGCATGGGGCGGATTTCCGAAGGAGGAGAGGACGCACATACTCTCTCCCGCATCCCCCCTCTTCCGCGAGATCGGAAAACAGTTCATCACGGAATACCGGAAGATGTTCGGAACGGACCACTACTATCTCGCAGACAGCTTCAACGAACTCGAAGTCCCCGTCTCCGACACCGCACGGTACCGCGAGCTGGCGCAATTTGGAGAGGCGGTCTATTCGTCAATCACGGCGGGGGACCCGGCCGGAACGTGGGTCATGCAGGGCTGGCTCTTCTACAACGACAGAACATTCTGGGACAAACAGTCGGCGAAGGCTTTGCTCTCGCGCGTGCCGGACAACAGAATGATCATACTCGATCTTGCCAACGAGATCTTTCACGGATGGAAGGAGCAGGACGGCTTCCACGGAAAGGAATGGATCTACAGCCTGATACAGAACTTCGGCGGGAACAACGCGCTTGCGGG
>PMJQ01000101.1:0-79143 GCA_003157485.1 Ignavibacteriota bacterium | reverse complement strand
CTCGGCGTATGCCGGAGGTGCGACGAACGGACGGCACGGGTTCCAGATGCGTCCCGGGCGGACCGTCGAGGGGAATGCCGACGTTTCTCCCGCATTCCGGGAGGCCGTGACGCTGTTCCTCTCCTGCGGGGATTCGATGAGAGGGAGCCCTCTCTACATGGCGGATGCGATCGAACTCGCCGCGCAAGCCCTCGGCGGGGATGTCGACGACCTGCTGCGGAACGCCGTACGCGCGCACGACTCGGGGATGTTCGAGCTTCGCGATACGCTCGCAGGAGAGGCCTTCCGGCTCATGAGCGGAATCGATGCGCTTCTCAACAGCCGGCCCGGCAGGAGGCTGGAGGAGTGGATCGCCGCGGCGCGCGCGTGGGGGACGATGGCCGCGGATTCCGACCTGTACGAACGGAACGCGCGCCTGCAGGTGACGGTCTGGGGGGGGCCGGAGCTGTTCGACTATGCGACAAAGATGTGGAGCGGGCTGATACGGGATTTCTATGCCGGGAGATGGAGGAGATACTTCGAGCTCCTCCAGTCCACACCCCCCGGGGGGGCTGTCCGGGCCGGCGAACTCGCCTCCTGGGAGCTCGACTGGACGAATCAGAAGACGCTCTCCCCTCCCCTCACACTCGGCGACCCGCTCTCCGCAGCGCGGGAACTTCTCGGTGCGGCTTCCCGGTCTTCGCTTCTCACGCCCGAGCCGTCGATCATGCCGGACGTGCACGTGTTCGGGAGCGCGGAGTCTCTCCGCGTTGAAATACGCCCGGGGACACCCGGCGCCGTTACGCGCTACACGCTCGACGGCTCGCTGCCGACGATGCTCTCCACACTGTACAGGGGACCCTTCATGATCGGATCGGACGCCGCTGTGAGCGCCAGGTCGTTCGCCCCCCGGGGATACCCCAGCTTTGTTGCGCGGCATTCCTATGCGGCCGTGAAAAAAGGGGTGAGCGGGATGGCGTACAGATACTACGAAGGGGCCTGGAAGGCGATACCGGATTTCGACACTGTCGCGGTGGCCCGGAGGGGAATCGCCTACACCTTTGCGCTGGATGAAGCCGGCCCGAGAAATGAATTCTTCGGTCTCGCATACTCCGGGTATCTCGACATCGGCGTCCCCGGCGAGTATGCATTCACGCTCGGCTCAGACGACGGATCGCGGCTCCTTATTGACGGGAAAGCGGTAGTGGATAACGACGGACTCCATGCGTATGCCGAGCAGAAGGGGACCGTGAGGCTGGGTGCGGGGAAACACCCGATTGCAGTCACGTATTTTCAGGCAGGAGGGGGAAAGAGACTTGAAGTAATGTACGCGGGGCCGGGGATACCAGAGCAACCGGTACCCCCGGGGAAACTCTCTCTCGGGCCCTGACCGGGGGAAGGGCAGCCGCGCGCGGAGAGATTGCTATGCCGGTTTTTCGTCCATCGCGATCTCTTCCTTGTCGCCGTACATCGTCCCGAACACGTAATCCCAGACCGGGGTGCTCACGCCGAAACCCCGCCCGTTGTCAAGGTAATGATGACGGACATGGTGATGCTTCAGCCAGAGCCCCAGCTTCCCCTTCATCGGCGCGTGGTGCGTCGCGTAATGGATTTCGTCATAGCAGATGTAGCCGAATATGAACCCGGCAAACGTCGAGGCGACGTGCCCGGCGGGGAGCAGGAGCGCGAACAGGCCCAGGAAGAGGGACGCAAGGGGAATGCTGACGACCGGCGGCATCACGAGCCGTTTGGAATCCTGCGGGTAGTCATGGTGCACGCCGTGCATGAGGAAGTGGAGCCGTTTTCCCCATGTACTCGTCGGCTCGTAATGAAACACAAACCTGTGAAGAAGATATTCGGTAAGCGTCCAGACGAACAGACCGGCCACAAACTCCAGGATCAGGCCCGCGGTGGAGAGCACGCCGGAGACGGGGGAGATCCAGAGACAATAGACAACGACCGGCAGGTAGACGATGATGGGGACGCTCCAGTGAACATGCGTAAAAAGTTCAAGGAAGCCGCTCCGGAAGAGCCGCGCCGATTCGTCTTTGTTTGATACATAGAGTTTTGCCATAACACCCCGGTCAGATCGTACGTGGTAAGATATCAGACAAATTACTGAAAATCCGCGAGATCTTCAAATCTCAGAACACATCGGACGGGCTGGGGGTTCCCCCGGGGATTTTATCGGGGGCCGATCTTCAGAGAGCGTATGATCCCGTCCAGGAGCGCCAGGTCCGGCACAAACCGCTTTGCAGGGAGCCTGTTCAGCTTGTCCGTTGTCTGCTTCATGTACCTGTCATACCCGGCACGGAACGACGCGTCGCTCCCCGCACCGGGAGGGGCGGTGAGACCCGGGGCGGAGACCGGAAACACGGCGGAGACATACCACCTGTTGTCGTCCGTCAATCCCTGGAACGTGTAGACGAGAAACTCGTTGCTCACCGGGCTCTCCTCCTGGTCGTACTGTGTGAGAAAGAGGACGCCCCGCCCGTTCCTGAACCGGATCAGCCTCTTCCGCCCGATAAAGAGCTGCCGCTCGTCCGCCCAGGGGAGGAACGGGATGGACTCCGAGACCGAGCCTGCGCGGCGGGAGAGCAACTTGCCGAGCCCTGCGACCGCGCCCCGCATCGTCGGGAACTTATCATCGAACCGGGGATCGCCCGGGTCCGCCGCGGGGAACACGGAAATCTGCGGGAGCGCATACGCGGAGCCTGCATCACGGCGGAGCCCGGAGGCGTACGAGTCGTGCAGCGTGATCACAACATGAGCGGGCGCGACCCCGTCCGGCTTGTCGGTCCGATTCTCGAGCGGCACGGCGGGGACGGTTTCCGCAGTGAAGTCTTTCGCAAGCCCCGCGTCAAACGCCAACGTGACGTTTCCGTACTCGACGGCGCGCGCGCGGCTTTTCTGCTGCGCGGAAGCCACCCGGGCAGTTACGGGAACAATGAAGAGAAGGGAGATCGCAACTCCCGACGCAGCCAGGGGGGGAAAAAGGAGATTCCGTCTATTCATCGGGCATCCACCATTGCATATATGGTAGCGCCCCTGCGGCTCAGAGTCAAATTCAGGTGAATTCGGCGGGTCAATTCCGTATATTGTTGGTGGTACGGTATTTCATACATGAAACGTTCGCACCACCCCGGTGACACCGAAAGAACGCTGGCGCGCGATATTTGAAGGAGAACGGCCCGACCGGATCCCGACGGACTACTGGGCGACGGACGAGGTCACCGCCAGGCTCCTCCGCGACCTGGGGTGCAGCACGACCGAAGAGCTGTATACAAGACTGCACATCGACGGCCTCGTGACGATCGACCCACCACGGTCCGACGAGCACAAGGCGGGGAACCCCGGCGCCGACCTCTGGGGGCTCCGCAGGAGGCTCGTCGGTTACGAGGGAGGATCGTACGACGAGTTCGACAATCATCCTCTCGCGCACATGACCTGCGTCGACGAGCTCGATGCCTACGCGTGGCCGAGCGCCGACGATCATGACTACGACGCGTTCCGGGACATGCTCTCCCGCGCGCCGGCGCACCGGATGATCCGGTCCGGGAATTTCGAGCCGTTTCTCCTTTACTGCGCGATGAGGGGGCTGGAGCAGGCCATGATGGACCTCGCCGCCGAACCGGACTTTGTCACGGCGGCGCTCGACCACATGTTCGGGTACTACTTCGCCCTCGCCGAAAGGACGTTTGAGGAGGGAAAGGGGCGGATCGGCGTGACGTACATCGCGGAGGACCTCGGAGGGCAGACGTCGCTCCTCATGAGCCTCCCGCAGATCCGGAGGTTCTTTCTCCCGAACCAGAAGAAGATGGCGGACCTGGCGCGCAGCTACGGCATCCACGTGTTCTACCACACGGACGGCGCGGTGCGCCCGGTCATCCCGGATCTTCTCGACGTCACCGGGATCGAGCTTCTCAATCCGATACAATGGCGGTGTCCGGGAATGGAACGGGAAGGCCTCGTGCGCGACTTCGGGAAGAGGGTCGTGTTTCACGGAGCGATGGACAACCAGCAGACGCTCCCGTTCGGGTCCGCCGGGGACGTCAGACGGGAGGTTCTCCAGAACATCGAGATCTTCAGAAGCGCGCGATGGGTCTGCGCCCCCTGCCACAATCTCCAGCCTGTCACGCCGACGCTCAACATTGTCACAATGTACGACACCATTCACGAATACGGTGCGCTGTAACCCAACGAGAGGAGAACGCCATGCCAGTGATCCAGACGCTCTACGACGCGATACTCAACGGCAACGCCAAAGCCGCGAAAGAAATCACACAGACGAGCCTCGCCTCCGGGGTGAACCCCCAGGCCCTCGTTGACGACACGATGATCCCCGCGATGAACGAAGTCGGCCGCCGCTACGAGGCAAACGAGTATTTCGTCCCCGAGCTTCTCATCGCCGCACGGGCGATGAAAGCCTCCCTCGAACTCATCCGGCCTCTTCTGTCCGCACGCGGGTCGGAGCCCGTCGGACGGGTGGTTATCGGCACGGTACAAGGGGACCTGCACGACATCGGCAAGAACCTCGTCGGCGCGATGCTCGAGGGGGCCGGGTTCGAAGTCATCGACCTCGGCGTCGACGTCTCCCCCGAAAAATTCATCAACGCGGCAAAAGAGAAGCACGCGACGCTCGTCGCGCTCTCCGCCCTCCTGACGACGACGATGCATTCCATGAAGGGCGTCGTGGAGAAGCTGAACGAATCGGGGATGCGCCCCGGCGTCAAGGTGATGATCGGGGGCGCGCCGGTCACGCAGAAATACGCCGATGAAATCGGCGCGGACGGCTACTCGAGCAACGCGAACGCGGCCGTCGCGCTGGCCCGCAGGCTTGTCGCGGCGTAGGGCCACGCCGGTGCATCCCCTTCTCACGTCCCTTCTCGCACACGCCCCCGTCGTCACGGACGGCGCATGGGGGACCGAGCTTCAGAAACAGGGCCTGGCACCGGGAGAGCATCCCGACCTCTGGAACCTTTCCCATCCGGACCGGGTGGAAGAGGTCGCTTCCCGTTACGTCGAGGCGGGGAGCGCCGTGATCCTGACGAACACGTTCCGGTCGAACCGGATCGCGCTCGCCTCCCACGGAGGGGGGGTGGACGCCGCGGCGCTCAACGCCGCCGGAGTCGGCATATCGCGGAAGGCCGCCCGCGGGCGGGCGCGGGTGTTCGCCTCCGTCGGGCCGAGCGGGAAAATGCTCATGTCCGGGGAAGTGACGGAGGACGAGCTCACGGAGGCATTCGCCGAGCAATGCCATGCGCTCGCCGTCGCCGGCGCCGACGCGATACTCATCGAGACGATGTCCGATATTGAAGAGGCGCGGATCGCCCTCCGCGCCGCCCGGACCACCGGGCTGCCGGTCATCGCGAGCATGGTCTTCGATTCGGGCAAAGAGCATGACCGGACGATGATGGGTACGACCCCCGAACAGGTCGCCGCCGCCCTTGCCGACGCAGGCGCCGACGCCATCGGCGCCAACTGCGGACTCGGCATCGAAGGATACATCCCCGTCTGCACACGCCTCAGAAAAGCGACGACCCTCCCCCTCTGGATCAAGCCGAACGCGGGGATGCCGGAGATGGCGGAGGGACATATCACGTACCGGACGACGCCGGAGGAGTTCAGCGCCGGGTCCCTCGCGCTGCGCCGGGCGGGCGCGGACTTCATCGGCGGCTGCTGCGGCACGACACCGGAATTCATCCGCGCCCTTGCGGCGGCGCTCCACCCGGCCCGCTAGACGAACAGGAGAGGCCGCACGCGCATGCGACTCACGCTCATCAGCTGCGAAGTGTTTACGCGCGAGCTCTGCGAGACGGCCGCGCGCTCTCCCCACCAGGTGGACCTCGTGTTTCTCCCCAAGGGTCTCCACGACATCGGATGCTCCGGCATGCGCGAGCGGCTCCAGGCCGCCGTCGACCGCGTGGACGAATCGCTCTGCGACATGATCCTCCTCGGCTACGGGCTCTGCAACAACGGGATCGCCGGGCTCGCCGCCCGCGGGCTGCCTCTTGTCGTCCCCCGCGCACACGACTGCATGACGCTCTTCTTCGGGAGCAGGGAGCGCTACGAAGAGTATTTCCGGAAAAATCCGGGGACGTATTTCCTCACGACCGGGTGGATCGAACGGGGGGAAGCGACCGGAGACCTCCGCCAGCTTTCGATACAGCACGCCAACGGGATGGACATGACATACGGGGAGCTCGTCGAAAAATACGGCGAAGACAACGCGCAGTACCTCTACGACCAGCTCTGCGACCAGACAAAACACTACAAGAAGCTGACGTTCATCGCCATGGGACTGGAACCCGACGGCTCGTTCCTTGCCACGGCGAGGAAGCGGGCCGGGGAAAAAGGGCTGGAGTTCACAACCGAACAGGGGGACATCCGGCTTCTCCGCGCCCTCGTCAACGGGCCGTGGGATGAACGGGAGTTCCTCACCGTCCCCCCCGGGTTCAGAATCGCCCCGGACTATACGAATGATCTGATACGCGCGGAGAAGGCCGACACATGACGGCGAGCGTCCGCATCACGCTCCGGCCGCTCGGCGCCGCGTTCGAGGTCCCCCGCGGTTCGCCGCTGCAGGAGGTCCTCTTCCCGTACGGCGTGGAATTCCCCTGCGGCGGGCGCGCCCGCTGCAAGGGCTGCCGCGTGCGCGTTCTCGAAGGAACGCTCCCGGTCACGGCCGAGCAGGAGCGGATACTCTCGCCCGGGGAGCTCGACGCCGGCTGGCGCCTTGCATGCCACTGCCGGGCGGAGGAAGACCTCACGCTCGAGCTCGCCCAGTGGGAAGCGGCGATACTCTCCGACGAATCGCCATTCGCATTCACGCCGCGGAGCGGGCTCGGCATCGCCATCGACGTGGGGACAACAACGCTCGTGGCCCAGCTCCTTGATCTCCGCACCGCCGACGTCCTCGCCGTCGCCACTGCGCTCAATGCACAGGCCAGGCACGGCGCGGACGTCATGAGCCGCGTCGGGTTCGCCGTCAACGAGAAAAAACAGGAGCTCCTCACCGCGCTGATACGTACCCAGACAGGCGCAATGATCGGCGAACTCCTCCGGAAGGGGAAGGCGGACCCCGCGTCGCTCACGGACGTCGTTCTCGTCGGCAACACGGTGATGCATCACCTCTTCTGCGGGATCGACTGCACGCCGCTCTCCCGTTACCCGTTCGAGCCGGTCCGCGACGGCATGGAGCCATTCCGCGCGGAGGATCTCGGGTGGAGCGCCGGAGGGAGCATACGGTTTCTCCCCTGCCTTGGAGGGTTCGTGGGGAGCGACATACTCGCGGGGATACTCGCGGTCAACCTCCACAGGAGCGACGTCCCCCTCTGCCTGATCGACCTCGGGACGAACGGCGAAATCGTGATCGGATCCCGGGGAGGACTACTCTGCTGCTCCACAGCGGCAGGCCCCGCGTTTGAAGGAGCGAGGATCTCCATGGGAATGCGGGCAGCGACGGGGGCGATCGCGGAAGTCGAGCCAGGTCCGGGGGGAGGACTCGCGTGCAGGACGCTCGGCGACGTCGCACCGCGGGGGATCTGCGGAAGCGGGCTTGTGGACGCCGCGGCGGTCCTCCTGCGCCTGGGGCGCATCACTCCGGGGGGCCGGTTCACCGGGCGCGAGCCGTCCATCATGATTGCGGACCCGGTGGCACTGACGCAGACGGACATCCGCGAGCTCCAGCTTGCAAAGGGGGCGATAGCGGCAGGGGTCCGCATACTGCTCGGGAAGTCCGGACTTGCGGAGGGGGATATCGCGCGCGTCTACCTGGCGGGCGCTTTCGGCAACTACGTCAACACCGCGAGCGCGAAAACAATCGGGCTTGTGAATTTCCCCCCCGACAGGATCGTCCCTTCGGGGAATACCGCGCTGCGGGGGGCAAAGCGGGCGCTCTTCGACGAGCCCGGGGCCTACGACGAACTCGCCTCCGGCGTGCGCCATATCGCGCTTGACTCCGACGGCGATTTCCAGGATGTCTACGTCGAAGAAATGAGATTCCCCACGGAAACCGGAGATCGATGACCCTCTCAGAGATTGTCAGAAACGCGCAGAGGCCTCTGGCGATGCGCCGCACGAAAACCTCGACGCGTTCTTCCGCGAGGCCGCACGCACACTCCCCTAGCCGATAAAGAACCTGTAGTACGGCTTCTTCTCTCCCATCCTTCTTACGAGGAGCGCGAGTTCCCTGGCGTGGTAATCCCCCCACATGGAGGATTCGCCGCAGGGGATTCTCCTCCCTGCACCTACGTGATCCCATCCGTTGGGACGGTGATACACCGAGTGGAGCAGGAGTCCCTGGTGCGACTCCGCACGGCTCAGGTACGGGTCGGAGAAAAGGGTCCGCGCAGTCGTGAGCCCCGCACGGAGGTACCTGTTACCGTCGGCCCCGCGTCCCGCGGACTTCAGATGCATACCGAGCCTGACGAGCCCCTGCGCGGCAATCGCCGCAGCCGAACTGTCCACGGGCTCCTCCCCGTTGAACGGATCGGCGGGGCGCGCGAGGTAGTCGCCCAGCCGCGCGAGCCCCGGCGCGCCGGTATCCCAGTAGGGGACGCCGTCGGCGGGAGTGTTCTCGATGTAGAAGTCGGCTGTCGCCTCCGCAGTTCTCAGGAAGGCGCCCAGCACATTCGATTTCCCCCCGTACTCCCCGAACGAGCCCTCCGGGAGGGAGGCAAGGAACTCGGCCTCCTCGGCAAATCCGCAGATGATCCAGGCCAGCCCGCGGGTCCACGTCGTGAAGGGGGAATATCCCTGCTGCGATGAGGGGCACCGGTAGGAACCGTCCCTCGTGTTGAATATCGACTCGTGGGCCACGCGGCCACGCACGTCGTATATATCGCGACCTTCCCCGAAGTAGACGTTGTATTTCGCTGTCGCCTCCGCATGGGCGATCAGACGCCCGAGGAGCGATATCTTCACGTCCCTTTCCCCCGCGAGCACGTGGCCGAGCTGGTGGGCGAGCGCGAGCGAACGGAGCGAGCGGACAGTGTCTGCGAAGAGGGAATGAGGACCGTTGAATGAACAGATGTACCCCCCACCCTTCGCCAAGTCCGTCCACCGGGAGGCCTGGACGGCGCCGCTCACCTTGAGCGCGAGCGCATAAAAATCCATTTCCCATGCGTTATGCGGGATGAGCCCCTCGCGCATCATCCTGTGGAGATTACCGTACGTGCTCACATTGTTGAACCCGTGGTCATGCACCCCCGTTGCACTGACATGGGGCGCCATTTCGTTCACCGTGCCCGTGCGGCCGATCTCCAGGAATTCCTTCTCCCCCGTCGCGTCGAACTGCAGGAGAGCGGACCCGAACATGAACCCTTCAGTCCATTCGGTCCACCCCCGCGACGTGTAGAGCCCGTCCACCGTGAATACCGGGGCTCCCTTCGAAGGATTCCATCTCCTCCGGAGCGACATGATTTTGGCGCCGGAGAGGGCAAAGAGGTTCTCAAGCGGGGCACGGAGATCCCCCGCGTCAATCGATGTGTCAATCGCGATCATAATTCCTCACAGTCCCGGCAGGTGCAGCCCGCCGTCAACGTAGATGATTTCGCCGGTCGAGTAGGGAAAATCGCCGGACAGGATGGCGCCGACAGCAAACCCCACATCCTCCGGCGTCCCCCAGCGTTTCATCGGCACTCCCCCGGAGGCAATCATGGCGTCGTATTTTCCTTTCACACCCGCCGTCATGTCCGTCGCCATGATGCCGGGGCGGAGCTCGAACACCTGTATCCCTTCCCCCGCCAGCCGGAGCGCCCAGAGCTTCGCCCCCATGGAGAGCCCGGCTTTCGACACGCAGTACTCTCCCCTGTTGAGCGACGCCGTGAGCGCCGATATCGAGGTATTGAATACCACGACAAACCCGCGCCGCAGCAGGGGGGCGGGCTTCTCCTTCAGCCAGTAGTTCGCCACCGCCTGTGTGAGGAAGTACGGGCCTTCGAGGTTCGTCGACATGACCTCCCGGAATACCGCCGGGGACGCTTCCGTGATATCGGCCCTCGTGCCAGGCCCGACGCCGGCATTGTTGACAAGCGCGTCGATCCGCCCGAACTCCCCGAGCGTCCGCTCGACGAGCGCGGCCCTGTCCGCTCCGGACCCCACGTCCGCCTTCACGGGGAGAAATTTCTGCGCCGGGAGAATCCGCTTTTTGTCGCACAGAGCGGCGGTCTCCGCCGCCGCCGCTGCATTTCCCGCGTAATTGATTGCGACAGAATAGCCGAGGTCCGCGAGCCGGAGCGCGATACCCCGTCCGAGCCCGCGGCTGGCGCCCGTTACGATGACAACCGGAACCTGATTATCCATTTTCTGTCCCTTTCGCAAGCTGACTCCGGAAATAGAGGAGCATACCGCCGCCGAGCGCCATCGTCGCGATTCCCATGACAAGCGTCAGCGTCCGCACTTCGATGCCGGCGGGAACGATCGTGAGCGCAAGAAGCGCACAGCCGATGATCACGGTCAGGACGCCGACGACGAGATAGGAGTGGAGCGCGTTCCTGTCCCACACGGAGCTCGTCCCCGTCACGGGAGTCCTGAGATCGGCCGCAAATGCCTCGATCCTCGCGCGCGAGGCCGGATTTTTCTCCGGCCAGAAAGCGGAGAGGAAAAACACCGCGGCCGAGACGAGTATCCCGCCGAATATGTTCACCTCGTACTGGTAGGGACGCACGTCGATCACCGTGTTGCATGCCAGGACGACGGCAAGGCTCACGGTGGCCGCGGCGCTCGCCGACCAGGAAGGGGTCTTCGTGTAGAGAAATCCGAGCATGACGGGGGTCATCATAGACGGGCCGAACCACGAATAATAGAGCAGGGCGAAATCGAAGACCCCCTTTGTCCGCTGGACGATGATCGCCGTCGCGATCGCGAGGAACCCGAGCGTGAACGTCGTCACGCGCGCGACGAAGAGCTGGCGGCGCTCTCCCGGCACCGAGTGAGAGAACGTTTTCCTGAGCTTCATGTAGACGTCCCGGACGAGTATGGAGGCGAGGTAGTTCAAAGCAGTGTCCGTATGCGTCATCGTCGCCGCCAGGATCGCCGATATCGTCAGCCCGATCAGCCCGTTGGGGAGGAGGGAGAGGGCCAGTGTCACGAACGACGCCTCCGACGGCTCCGAGAGCTGCGGCCAGAGGCGGGCCATGTCGGGGAACAGGACGCGCGCGGCCATCGTCGGCGCAAGCCAGAAGAGCGGTACCGTCAGCATCAGGAGCGCGCAGAGGACCGAGATCTTCCTGGCGTCGCGTTCCGTCGGCACGCTGTAGTACCGCTGCCCGATATGCCATGCCGCGTTGTACCCGATAAACGTGCTGAACAGGTACGCGAGATAGAAGAGCGGGTTCCGCAGCACATCGGCGAAACTGAGGTACCCGGGGGGCGTCTCGTGTGCGATCCGCGCAAACGCATGGAAGAACCCCCCGCTCCCCCCCAGCGCGAAGAACGCGAGGGGGGAAATGAGAAGCGTGACGATGAGGATAATGAAGAACTGCATGACATCGGTTATCATCACCGCCCACAGGCCGCCGGCGCTCGTGTAAATCAGGAGGACGATCCCCGTGACAACCATCGAAAGCTCGAGCCCGCTCAGCGTGAGAAAGCCGATCGTCACCGAGAGGTCCATGATCCCCATCGCGGTGGCAACGAATATGCACAGGATGTAGATCCCGAGCCCGAGCCCCATCACCGCGGGGACGATCGACAGCAGCGTATAGTAATACGTCGTTCCCTGGGAGAACCTGCGGGTCAGGAACTCCATCGGCGAGGAGAGACGTGCCCTCTTCCAGCGCACGGCGTACAGAAAATACCCCATGCCGTACCCCCAGAACGCGCTCGTGAAGAGGACGGCCGATCCGATCCCCTTCCTGTACGTATACCCCGCGGCCCCGACAAACATGAACGCCGAAAACCCGGCGACAAACGTCGAAAGTCCGGAGATCCACCACGGGATCTTCCCGCCCCCCTTGAAATAGTCGTCGGCGTTCTTGTTGAACTTCGTGACGTACAACCCGGTCCCCGTCAGCATGAGCAGATAGCCCGCGATGACGCAGTAGTCGACGACGTTGACGTGCTTGATCTGGTCGATCATCCGTGTGAGCCTTCCGCCGCCTTCCGGGCGGTGAGCGTGAGCAGCATCGATCGGGTCCTTTCCTCGAGTGTACGCGCCGCGTTCGCCATTGCAGCATCCGGGCCGCCGGGGCCGTCCGCGAGCGACTCCAGCGCGATAAACCCCTTCTCCCCGGTGTACTCCGCGTGCGGGCCCTGGACGCTCCCGGCAACGCACGCAACGGGGACGCGCGCTCCTGCGGCGCGGCGGAGGATCCCGGCGAGCGCCTTGCCGTGCCGGGTCTGGGAATCGACCCGTCCCTCACCCGTCAGGACGAGATCGCACGAAGAGAGAGCGGCGTCGAACCCGGTGGCGTCGAGAACGACGTCGATCCCGGATTCAAGCGCCGCGCCGCAGAACGCAACAAGTCCGGCCCCGAGTCCCCCCGCAGCTCCGCTTCCGGGAATACTGCCGACATCGATGCCGAGCTGTTCGCTGAGTACATCCGTGTAACGAATCATCGCGCGCTCGAGGATCTCGACGTCGGCCGGGCCGGCCCCCTTCTGCGGGGCGAACACTCGTGATGCCCCTCCGGGCCCAGTGAGCGGGCTTGTCACGTCGCAGGCGACCGTCACGACGGTCCTCGCAAGGCGCGCGTCGAGACCGCCCGCGTCAATCCGGCGGAGTCCGGCGAGCGCGCTCCCTCCCTGCGCAAGAAGGCCGCCCGAGGAATCCAGAAACTTCACGCCGAGTGCGGACGCCATGCCGGTCCCCCCGTCGTTTGTCGCGCTCCCGCCGATCCCGATGAGCATTGACCCGACACCGCGATCGAGCGCGTGCCGTATGAGCTCGCCGACGCCGAACGTGGTTGTCACGCATGGATCGCGCCGGTCCGGAGGGACAAGCGCCAGTCCCGACGCAGCCGCCATCTCGATCACCGCCGTCGTTCCCTTCGCCACGAGCGCCCACCGGGCCCGGACACGCTGGGAGGGGAGCGGTCCGCGGACTTCGGTCCACTCCTGTGTCCCCCGCGCGGGAGGGACGAGCGCATCGATAAACCCCTCCCCGCCGTCAGAGACGGGGAACAGCCTCACGGAAGCGCCCGGAAGGGCGCGCCGGACCCCTTTTCCCATCGCCATCGCGGCTTCCGACGCGGTCAACGTCCCCTTGAACGAATCGGGGGCGACAAGTATCCGGCCCGGATCGAGCCGCACGCTACCTGCTTTCCGGTGTGAACCCGGGGACGCGCCACTGAAAGTCGGGATCCACATACGGCTCATCGTTTTCATGCCCCTGCATAAGGGCAATTTTCTTCTTCATGAGCTCCCCCATGTTCTTATAGTAGACGAACGTCGTTTCACCCACATCCGAAACCATCATCCAGTTCGTCCGGGCCGTCTCCCAGAGCCTGATCAGATCCTTTGTGTTGTCGATTTCGTCCAGGACCATCCCCTTCAGCAGGGCGCGGCATTTCTTCCGGAACGATTCGTCCTTCGATTCCATGTACCCGTGAACGCCCGCGACCCATGCCGTGACGTTCCGCTCCGTCCTGTACCAGCATTTGAGCGCGACCATCCGGTCGCGCTGGTCCTCCACGAGCGCCCTCTCCGCGGGCGTCACGGCCCTCTTCTCCATCGCCGCCACGAGATCGAGTATATTCGCCATCGCCGGGAGGAGGTCCCCGTCCATGTGCGCGACGGCCTTCCACGCGCGTTCAGGCTCAATGAGATCGAACCCGACGTCGTACCGGAAATCCACGCGCGTCCTGTTGTGCGTCGTTGCCAGGAGGAAGTTCTCGTAATATTCCCGCTCCTTTTCCGGGATTGCTTCGATGTTCGGGACGATGGGACGGATGAACAGGCGGTACCAGACGCCCCATCCCGCATAAATCCAGATCGGTATGGGGAACGAACGGAACGCGTCGTCGGAGAGTTCCCAGAGCTTCACGAGATCTCCGGCGAGCGAGCGCCCCGCCCACTCCTCCGCCTTCCGCCTCATGAATGCGTCGAGATCCATGCCCGGATCGAACTGATACGCGCGGACGATCTCCTGGTTGATGTTGTACGGAACGAACGACGGAGGGGTCGGCCCTCCCTGATACGCCGCGGCGGCCACCCCGGCCCGCCGCATGGCCGCCAGTTTTTCATGGACCAGGCGCGGGAATGGGATCCCCATGAGCGGCTCGTGGTTCCCGAGTATCTCCGGAACGAAATAGATGTCGGCACGTGCGCCCTTCGCCACGAGCTCCTGCATGACCGGCTTCTCCGACTCCGCAAACTGGCTGAACAGGGCGGTACCGTGTATCTGGGGAACCTCCTCGTACTTCGGGTGCTTGTATGAGAGCTCCCACCCCCGTGTCAGAAGGGATGACACCTCGACGTCGAGCCCGTCCTCGAGGAGCTTCCAGATGTGGTCCAGCTCCTCCCAGAACGGTTCGAGCCGGATGAGCGTGCGGAACCGTGGATTGGTCTTCCTTCCCGCGTCCCGGAGCGTTTTCATGAACCGGACGAGATTGAACGCGGCGGCGGCGGCGATGTCCTTCGCCGCAAGCCATTCCCGGACAAGGTATCCTCCCCCGTTCCTTCCCACGTAGAGGGAACTCGTGTACTCGAATCCGGCGCCGCTGTCGTTGGACCAGACCGACATGTACCCGAGACGGGGGACCTCTTTCATCAGATTCTCCATCATTTCGGCGTAGTGTTCAAGCACCACCGGATGCGCCACGGAAAGATTGTAGCGGGGATGGAAGCTCCTCATCGGATGATCGACGCGCGCGCCGCGCAGCACAGGGTAGCGCTCCAGGAGCCCGTCGGGGACAGACCTCGGCTCAAAGCAGACAATCCCCGGCGTCAGGCCGTATTTCTCCGCCAGCGCCGCGTTGGTTCTGAGATAATTCAGGTTCGCCTGCAGGTAATCATCGTCGTAAGACCCCTTGTTCAGGCGGCTTGTCACAAACTGATCGAGCGCCGGCGCATACGTATAAAAGCGGTGGAGGAGCTCCCCCTTCGGCCCCCTCTCGAACGGAACGTGAAAGGCAAGCCCGTTCACCTCGACGTGGGAATTTCCCATGCGCGCCATTGTCCGGATATGCTCTTCCCTGTCGAATTTCCCGACGGTGCGCCCCCACTGCGTCAGAAATAAGTCAAACACCGGACGCACCTCGGGGAACGCACTTGTGAATATCCGCCCTTCGCGGAGCGAGGCGGCGTCGGCCGCATGCAATTCCTCATCGACAAGCGTGTAGAGCCCGTAGAGGAGATGCTCCCTGTCCGTGAGGATCTCGACCCCCCCCTTCACCCGGATGATCATCCAGCCTGTCTTCCCCGCAAGCGCGGGGTGAATCGACTCCCCTCGCGTTCCATCCGGGACGACGGCGACGCGTATGGTCCCGGAGGGGGCGCCGAGACCCGGGGATTCACGGATCTCCGCCCCCGGGGCGGAGGCGAGGAGGGCGCGTGCGACGGTCTTTTCGACGAGCGGGCCGGAAGGTGTGCATGCGATGACGTTCATCGTTGAGAGAAACTGGCGGAGCGTGGGCATCTCGTGTCCTGTCGTTGTTGTTCGGTTATGAATGATTCTGCGATCGCGCAGGGCGCGCGGCAAGTATTTTCTCCGTCGGTATGCCGTACGGAACGATCCCCGTGCCGAGCATGAATCCCTCGTACCCCCCGGCGGATTCTATCTCCTCCCGGACCCTCTGTTCAATTTCCGGTACGGATGCGGAGAGGAGGAACGGGGCGGGGATATTCCTCCTGAATGCGCGCTTCGCAGCGCAGCACGCCGGGAGAAACCGTTCCACCGACCCCCCGCCGTCGCACAGGAGGTAGTTCCCCCCCGTCTCGACATACGCCTCCACGATCGGATCGGTGTTTCCCCCGATAACGAGGGGGACGTAGCTCATCCCCGCGCTTGTGAGGTCCCTCACGACCCTCTGAGTGGGTCCGAGGACAAATTCCCTGTACGAGCGCGGAGAGATGAGTCCGGGAGAGGCCTGGGAGTCAAAGAGCGCCGCCTGGAGCCCCCGCCGGGCGAATGCCTGCCCGTACCGTGTAACGACATCCGCGGCAAAGCTGATTGCGCTGTGCGCGGCGGCGGGTTCCGCCGCCATTGCCATGAAGAGGTTCGCCCCCCCCATCAGCGAGGCCGCAAGGCTGAACGGCGCAGAGAGCGCCCCCATGACTTCGACTTCCGGTCCCAGAGCGTCCCTCGCTCTTGCCGTCGATTCGAGAATCATGGGCATCCTTCCCGCATCCGAAGGATCCGGGAGGACGAGCGTGCGGGGACGCCTCTCTTCCGTGATGACCTCCGAGCCGGGCGCCAGTGACGGGATTGACGAATCCGGCGGTTCGAAATACGTCACGGGGCATCCGCAGGCCTCCGCCTCCACGTTGTACACGTCAATCCCCACGACGAGTGCGTCGGGATGGAGCGCTTCGTATTCCGCGAGGACGGACTCGACGAGAAGCGAGCCTTCGCGGCAGACCTCCGAAGGGGTCCTGCCGATGAACCAGGCTTTGTGCTCGTACACCGCGGGGACAAACGGGACCCCGTCGGAGGGTTCGAGATTCACGGCGCGGAGAAAACGGTTCGGCATCCGGGAAGAGTTATATGCGTTTCATGACGACGTCCGGGAGGAGCGGCTCGATCACCTCCCGGGAGGAGCGCGCGACCTCCCGGACCCGGGCATTGGCGGCGCCGGAGGCTGCCCCGAACCGCACACAGTCGGCGAACGGCCAGGACCTTCTGAGCCCGTAGAGCATACCCGCAATCATGCTGTCCCCCGACCCCGTCGGGTCGACGGATGTCACACGCGGCGGTGTGACGATCCACGCTCCGTCCGCGTCAGCGGCCGCAAACGGGCGCGCCCCGTCGGTCACGATTGCATACCGGACCCCGCGGCCGACGAGGTCCCGCGCCGCGGCGATCATGCCGCTTTCCCCCGAAATGTGCGTCCCGAACGCCTGCTCGTATTCCTCCCTGTTCGGCTTCAGTATGTCGGGAACGGACTCGAGGCCCCGCACGAGCGCGTTGCCGTACGAATCGAGGACCACGGGAACGCCGCGCGATCGGCACGACGCGGCGATTGTCCGGAATACGTCGTCCGCATCAGGCGCGGGGGAGCTTCCGCTGCAGACAACCCAGTCGCTCTTCCCGGCGAGCGCATCGCACGTTTCCAGGAGGCGCTCCACTTCCGCGCGGGTCACCGCACCGGGGGGCTCGAACACGGACGTCATCGTACCGTCCGGCTCCAGGTATGTAACGCCTTCCCGGGTCATCCCCCCTGTGCGGATGAACCGGTGCGCAATCCCCTCGCCGTCAAGGAGCCTCTCCAGGAGCGAGCCAATTTCGCCCCCGACAAACCCGGTGGCGAGCGTCTCCTCTCCAAGCGTGCGCAGCTGCCGTGACACATTGACCCCTTTTCCCCCGACGATCATCGACACGCCGGAGGCACGCGTGACGGCCCCCCGGCGCAGTGCGCCGACGGAGACCGTCTTGTCCAGCATCGGGTTCAGCGTGACCGTCAGTATCATCTGAGCAGTTTCAGGGCGGACTGGACGCTCTCCTCCTCATGGACGATCGCGCAGATCGCGTTGATCAGGCGTTCCATTTTCGGGTGCTGCCAGACGTTCCGGCCGAATATGATCCCGGCGGCCCCCGCGCCCATGCAATCGTGCGCGAGCCGGAGAAGGGATTCGTCCGTCCCGTCCAGTTTCGGCCCCCCGGCGACGATCACGGGCGCCCCGCAGGTTTCCACGACGGAGCGGAACCCGGCGACGTCCCCCGTGTACCTCGTCTTGATGATCTCCGCCCCCGCCTCCATGGCGATGCGCGAGACATTCCTCGTGTCGGCGACCATATCCGTCTTCCGCCCCGCACGGGGGAATATATCCGTGCCGAAGTGATTGTTCAGGTAGCCGGGAGCGAGGACTTCCGCGATGAGAGGGATCCCCCACAGCCCGGCGTCCGCGGAGGTCCGCCCCAGCCGTTGGAGTGAAGACGCCTCGTCCGGAATGCCGATGAACGTGAAGACGATCACCGCATCCGCGCCGAGCCGCAGGGCGTCCTCCGGCGTTATCATCGAGAGGAAATCAGTCGGGGCAGTGGCGTATGACGTATACGCGCCGTCGATCCTGAGGACGACGCCGAGATTTCCGACGGCCGGGGCGATGATCCTGAGGACGCCCGGCGTCACGAGAACCGCGTCGGCCTTCGAACGGGCGATCCTCTCCGTGAGGCGCAGGGGGTCCTCGAGTCCTTTGACAACTCCCGAGTAGGTGCCGTGATCATAGGGGATGATGACCGCACGGGGGTGTTTCCAGATCCTCTGTATGCGTATCGTGCGGCCCGAATTCACCGTCGTTGTTTTCATTGTCCCTTTTCCTTGAGTGAGAACGCTTCTTCCCAGTACCGCCATTTCGAGTACCCGACGTGGTTGTCCGGCCCGCCGTCGGGCTGGAGCCCGTGCGTGTTCGGAAGCGCCTCCATGAGCGCTTTCCCCCTGTAGACGACTTTCAGCATGTTCGAAGCGGAATACCGGATCGAGTCGGGGGTCTCCTCCGCGTAGAGGAAGTGGGCGTCGGTCTCAAAGTCCCCGAACCTGACCCTGCCGGCATCGTAGAGATACCGCGGGCGGATGTTCTCGCGCGCAATTTCCATTTCAAGGTCGAGCTTCACAAAGAGCGTGCTCTTGAGGTTTCCCCGCGTGACCTCAAGCGCCACGGCGCGGTAGGGGGCGGACGTCGGGAGAAGCCGGAAGGCGGGGATGAACGAACGGGGTGAGACCGAACGGTCGTGCGGCACGAGAACGGTGACGAAGAGCTCCATGTCGAGCGCCTTGTACTGGCTCGAGATCGTCTGGAACACGACGTGCTCCTGCTGGGAGTGCCTCCGCTCATCCTCCACCCCCTCGGTTTTCGCGTATGTCTCCGGGAAGAAGACGAGGAGAGACCGCCCCGGCGGAAACCTGTATCCCGGGACGGAATCCGTGGCAATGTCGAAGTAATGCTCCCCCCGCTCCAGGACGTTCTGCGCGTGCCAGAGCGAGGCAAACGTGAAATACTCCGGGCGGATGGCCTGTATGCCGTCAACAACGACATAGTACCCCGGGTCCCTCACCCACGTGATCACGCGGTCCCAGCGATACCCGAGTTCCTCGTCCACGAGCCGCGTCCGGCTCATGTCGACCGAGCGAAGCGCAAGAAAATCGATCTTTTCGGTTTTCACGCGGCGGTACGCTCCGGAGTTCCGCACGAATGCAAGGAGCGACTGGCTCATGTCGCGCTTGTTCTTCCGCGCGACAATCCGATTGTGGAAGTAATCCTGCCTCCACGCGCCGAACCGGCCGCTCGGGAGGGAATCTCTGTACCCCCCGTCGTGAAGCAGGACGGATCCCCTGTCCATCAGGAGCACGATCGAATTCTCGTCGGCATGGCCGTGCGTCATCTTTTCCTCCTCGACGGTGATCGTCTGACGAAGGTACTGCCGGGAGAGCCATCCTCCGTCCCCCTCGTCCCTGTAGTTGAGAAGGAGATACGACGCGGAAGAATCCCACCCCCCGCGGAAGACCACCTTCTTCCCCACGACATCGTCCAGAACCTCCTGGCTCCCGCCGGAAGGGACGACCGGGGAAACGGACTCCGCGGCCCAGCGGAACGCATCCGCGAGGTGATATGCCTCGTCTATCCCGAGAATGCTCTCTCTCCTCTTCGCGGTGTTGTACACGGACTGTGCGGCCCATTTCAATGCGGGATCGCGGAACACCGCCGCGCCTTTCTCGAACACCGCCACGAGACGGAGCCCTCCGGAGGCGTTATTCCATCCCGCGTCTCCGAAATCGGGAACGGTCCCGGCGGGGGAGATGAGCCTCGTGTAGTACTCCATGTAGTATCTCATCACCGCCGAGGTGTACACCCCCGAATCCCCCGCGGCGGAGGCATACGAGAAGAGGGCGTGAAGCCAGACCGGGTTGTAGTTCGACGCGTCTTCGATCTCCCAGGAACGGATATTGTCCGAGGCGAGGACCTGCGCCATTTGCCTCCACTTCGCCGCATGCGGATGGGACGGGAGCGCCAGCGCGGCGTACGCAAGGGCCTCTGCCCTGAGCATGGCGCGGTTGTGTGCCCCCCACTCGGGGAAGCGGAATATGAAGTCGACGCTCTCCGCGATCTCTCCTTCGATATTCGCGCGTTGGCGTGCGTCAAGCGCGTCGCTTGACCGGATCGCGAGATATGCTCGGACGTACGGGGGAAGGAAGAAGAAGTTCGTGAGGGACGGGACGCCGTTTTCGTACTCGATGCGCGACCCGGCGTACCCGTGAGGGATCGAGGCCCGGAGATCGCCGTACGAACTGAGAAGCGCGGCCGCTCTCTCGGCGTACACACGCTCGTGCGTCTGTTCAAAGAGGAAGCCGGACACGGCCGCACAATAGACGGGATGCGCCGGCGGGTTGTATCCCCAGAGGACGTTCGGATCCGCGTGCTTCTTCCACGCGGCGACAACAGCGGGGTCGTCATTCCACCCTTTTTCCGCCGCGGCGCGTATGTCCTCCAGGTACTCCCGCTTCTGTGCCTGCACAACCTGAAACGCGAGCGCGCAGAGCAGGACCATCGTCAGGCGAACCTTCACTTGACCTCCTTATCTCCGGGGAGAGAGCATATCATTGTTCGCGCGGTGCGCCTCGTCGATCATGGCGAGATAATTTCCGCATGGGACGTAACTCGGGATGGAGTTCCCCGATCCGACGGCGTAGCGGCCGCGCGATCCGCACACGGTGATCAGCCGGCTCGTCGCGTGCCGCACGTCATCAGGGGAAGGGCCTGCGAGTATGTTGATGTCGATCCCCCCGAGGACAGCGATCCTGCCGCCGTACCTGGCCTGGAAATCCTGGACGGGGACGATGCCGTCCTCGAACGAATGTTTTCCGTCGATTCCCACGTCCGTGATCAGGTCCTCCATGACCGCATCCACCCTGCCGCAGGAGTGGAGGTAATAGGGAAGATTCTTCGCGTGCGTCATCGCCGCAAACCTCGCATGCCAGGGGAGAACATACGTCCGGAGAATCCCGGGCGCCACGAGCGTCGCCGACTTGTACCCCATGTCGTCCCCGGGGAAGACGGCGATGAGGTTATCGAGATCAAGGACGTGCCTGTAGAACCCCTCCATCAGATGCCCCAGCCTGTCTGCGACCGCTCTGACGAGCTCCGGATCTTCGTGAAGCGCCACAGAGAGCCCCTCGAGAGACATGATCCATGAGAGATGTTCGAACACCCCTCCGGCGTGGCAGGCGACGAGCCCCATCCCCTCCGGGAGGTTCCGGCTCAGGTACTCGTATCCGAAGAAATCAAATTCTTCCACGGCAGGCCAGGGATACTTCTCAAAATCCTCCCATGACATGATCGCACCCTGATGCTCGTCCGCCCACAGACGAGCCGGCGCATCCGGCGGCGCCTTCTGCGCCACGGGCATCGCCGGATCATGCCCCATGAGTTTTTTCTCCGGCAGCGGGAGGCTCTCCTCGTGCCGGATGAAATCGTATCCCATCCGGTACCAGAATTCAATGCGGTTGTCGAGAGAGGCCCGCTGCGACTCCCTGTCACTGCCGGGGTTGACCCACCGCCGTCCGAGCATCTCCTCCAGGACCGGCTTCATCACTGCGTCGTCCACGAGATATTCGACGAGAGGGACCCTGTGTGAAGGGGACCGCCCCGAGAGTATGTCGATGAATTCGCCCCCGTCGGGTGAAGGGTGATCCAGGGGGATCGCAAGCTCTCTCATGTGAATCTCCGTGTCATGTGAATTTTCCCCGGCGGCACATCAGGGCGCGAGGAGTGCGCCCTGGTCGTATGCAGCGCAGAGAGCGGCGATGTCGCCGATCCTCTCACCCAGGCCGGCCGGGACGATCTCGCACACGTTCCGAGCCCCGGGAAGAGCCTCGGCCTCATAGATCCTCATAGCGGGTCTGACGAGCGACTCCGAGAGACGCATGCCGAGCCCGCCGAGTATGATCCGCTCGGGATTCAGCATATCGGCCACGATCGCCAGTCCGCGCCCCAGACCGATCGCGGCCCTTGAAAAAACAGACGCCGCCTCGCGCGATCCCCCCCTGTACGATTCCTCAACGTCGATGACCGTGGAGTCTTCGCCCCAGAGAGCGGGGTACATCGTCCGGGCGAGGCGCGCGATCCCCGTTCCGCTGCCGAATCCTTCAAGCGAGCCCGCTTTGCCGTAGCAGTCGGGCCCTTCCTCGGCAACGCGCACATGACCGATCTCCCCGGCCACATCGCTCGTCCCCCTGTAAAGCCTCCCGTCCAGTATCAGTCCCGCCCCGAACCCCGTCCCCATTGTCACAAACACGATGTTCCTGAACCCCTTTCCGGCCCCGAAGTACCATTCAGCCAGCGCACCCGCGTTCCCGTCGTGTTCGACGAACACGGGGACAGGGAACTCCCGGGAGAGCATCTCCTTAAGCGGGATGTCCGTCCACCCCGGGAGGTTCGGCGGTGACTTGATGATCCCCCGCCGGACATCGAGAGGGCCGCCGATGGAGACGCTCACCGCGTGCGGGGAACTCCCCATGTGCGACGCAACCCGGGCCATCGATCTCTGTATCCGGGCATAGACGTCACTGAACCCCCGCGCCGGTTCTGTGGGAAACTGATCACGGTGGAGGACGCCGCCGAGTGAGTCTCCTGCGACAACGGCGGTCTTTGTCCCGCCGATATCCAGTCCCATGATCCACTCTCCAAGGGCCGCCGACGCGCTCATGGTCTCACTCAGAGTCCGTAACTCGACGGGGTGAACAGGCTGCCGTAGCTCCCGATCATGGGCGCGATCAGCTCCTCTTCCTTTTCAGGAAGAGAATCGAGAGCGGATTCTATCCTGTCGAGCCACTGCGACTCCCGCTTCGGGATAACGAGCCTCTCCTCGCGTATCGCATCCCGGATCAGCGTGACCGCCTCACGGGCCGCGGAGCATGTCTGACGATACGGCGTCGTTTCCCGGACGATAGACTCCGCAATCCTGATCGTGGAATCCGGGGAGAGGACAAGCGCCTGTGGGCTCAGATGGACATCAGATTCGACAAGGAGGTCGCGGTACTCCCTCTCACGCCCACTGCGGAGCGCCTGGTTCATGACCCGGCAGTCGTACGCAAGAGATTCCAGAAACGCTTCGGGGGCGGATCCGGAGAGGAGCCTGACGTTTTGGACCGATTCGTTACTCCAGAGGTCGCACAGCGCGGAGGCGATATTCCCCACCGGGCTGAAATGCGCGCATGACGCCGATTTCCCTTCCATGGAGATCGGAGCTCCGGTGATGGCCTTGATCACAGGTCCTTCGTACGCACAATCCTTGGAAGGGCCCACGGCCCCGCGCGAGAATGCGACGAGGCTCCTGACCGCGGAGGCGGCGCGTACGACGGCAGCCAGGACCTCGGGGAGCATCCCCTGTCCAGCCAGCTGCATCGCAGTGTTCGCAAATCCGCACGCCGAGTCGGCACCGGGGACGACCCCAGTCTCTTTGCAGATCCGCACGATCGCGTCCCAGAGAAATTCCATGTCACGCGGAGCAAGGACGCCCAGGGCGAAGATCATTCCGTGCACGTCCCCGTAGAGGAGAGACTGGTCGTGCACTTCCTTGCCGCCGACCGATTCGATCGAAAGGAGATCCGCACCCGCGCGCGCGCACGAGGTGAGAGAAACGCACAGCGCCTCCCACGAGCGCCCCCGGCGGAGGAGCGGGGGGCGTTCCATGTCCCTTATGTCGGTCGGCGTCACGCGGAGCGCGCAGGGAATACCGCTCTCTTCATGCAGGCGCCGGAGCGTCTCGTGCAGGAGCGTCACAATCTCCGCCCCCCACTCCGGCGTCTCAGTCATCGGGGGAAGGAGCTCGAATTCCACCATGAGGCCCGGGAGACGGAGCCTCGGGGCCGCGCGCAGTATCATCTCTCCGATCTCCCTGTATTCGGCCATGACGGACTGCCATGTCCCCGCCGTAATCGCCATCGGGGGGAGCGTGAAGTTCAGCTCGGGAAAGACCTTCCCGCCCCCGACATTCAGACCCGATCCGCACTCGACCGGCTTCGGGGCCCTGCCAAACGTGAATCCTGATGTGTCCGGTATGAGAAGCGTATCATAGGCCATCGTTGTTTCGTCCATGTCTTCGTTCGTCCTTCGATTGCTAGTGTTGAATAAGTCTGCGAATCACGGCCGCAGCCGCGTGCAGGTTCTCAATATCGATCCACTCCTCCGCGGTGTGAGCCTGCGCGATGTCGCCGGGCCCGAACACAACCGCGGGTATTCCCGCACCGTTGTACACCCCCGCGTCCGTGGCATATTGCGCCGCCTCCACCTGCGTCTCCCCGCACACGTCACGTAGGGCAAGGGAAAGGAAACGGACAGCCGGGCTCTCCACGGACACTTCCATTCCCGGGACAGAGAGGTGGGGAGGGTCGAACGACCACCCGCCGAGGCCTCCAAGCACGCCTGCCGCTTCACCGAGAACCTGCGCGGCGGTCTCTCCGGGGAGCGTCCGCCTGTCCACTTCCAGCGTGCACCGGCCGGGGACGATATTGACCGCCTCCCCTCCTTCAATGACCCCCGCGCTGAACGAGGGGGGCCCCAGGAGAGGATGGGGCGGGGAACCTCTCAGAGATGTCCCGTACGCCTCGAGCCTCCCGAGAACTCGTCCCATCGCGTATATCGCATTTTCCCCCCTCTCGGGGTACGCGGAATGGGCTGCAACACCCCGCGTAACGATGCGCCAGCGGGTAACCCCCTTGTGCGCGCGGACGATATGAAGAAGCGTCGGCTCCCCCACGACGGCGAAGTCGGCCTTCAGCCCGCCGGCGACGGCATGCAGAGCGCCGCTGAACTGATATTCTTCGTCGGCGGCCGCCACGATCATGACATTGAACCTCAGCCGGCACCCCGCATCGAGATGCGAGCAGACGCCGTGAAGGAACGCGGCCAGCGATCCCTTCGTGTCGCACGATCCCCTCCCGTACAACCTCCCGTTCTTCACCTCAGGGATAAACGGAGGAATCGTCATCGAGTCCGCATTCACGGTGTCCGTGTGAGCTTCCAGGAGGAGCGTCGTGTCCGCCCCGGCGTCGACAAACGCCGTCACGTTGGGGCGCCCGGGCGCAACCTCCGTCAGGCGGCAATCAACCCTGTGAGCGCGGAGATATGCCTCGACGCACACAGCGACGTCATTCTCCGAGTACCCCGCCCCGGTCCTGCCGCGTCCCATAGGATTCACGCTCGGTATGGCGACGAGGTCGGCAAGAAGCCGGAGCAGCGGATCGGAGTTCATTTCCCACTCCCGTTCACGACGGCAAAGACCCGGGCGGGCGCACCATCTCCCCCCTCTATAAGAAGAGGGGCGGCGACAAGGCGAACGGTCCCGGCATTCAGCCGGGCTGTATTGTTCAGGTTCGTGATGAGGGGAATTCCCTCCTTCAGGAGTATCCTGTGCACATCAAGCGTGAACGGCGTGTCTGAGGCCACCGCACGGACCCCGCACCTGACGAGATACTGCGCCGCTTCAGTTCCGAGCGGAGGATACGTCGCGTAATAGTCCGGACGGCCGAAATATCTGTCCCACCCGGTTTTGAGAATCACCGCCCCCCCCTTCCGGAGACGTTTTCGTTTCAAATCGGCGAGCGTTATCTCCTGGCGCGGAGAGCGCGGCGTGAAATCGAGGACCCGCGCATCGAGGTACCAGAGGGAGGGATCGTAACCGTCAATTGTATGCATCCCCTCGAAAATGTGGCTCGGCGCGTCGATGTGCGTGCCGGTGTGCGTCCCTATGCTCAGGCGCGTCACGACGCAGGAGTTCTCGGCGTAGCTGGCGGTCCGCTCAAGCACCGTGGGGGGATGCCATGGGAAATACGCCGGGATCGATTCTCTGACGGGGTGCGTCAGGTCGATGATTTTCATCTGTCCTCCCTCCCCCCGCGGGCAGGACGCGGGCCGGGAACCCACCGGAACGCATCCACGGGGCATGCTTCAAAGCAGAGGCCGCACCCGGTGCATTTTCCGGGAACGACCAGGGCGACGCGCCCGAACGGGTGTCCCGGCGCTTCTTCCATAAAGAGCGAATCGAAGAAACAGAGCGGGGGACACCTGTCGCACCCGATGCACTTCTCCACGATGACCTCCGCGATCGGAGGATCCTCTCCTGCGAACGGCGGGGGGAGCGGGGAGAGTCCGGGATATTTATCACTCTTTCCAGTCATTTCGCGGTCCGTCAATCGGTTCTCCTGACCAGCGCGTGATCTCTCCCGGAGGGGTCAGGTGCTCCAGCGCCCTGCCGCACAGTTCACGGACAGCGTGAACCTGCTTCCTGTCGCAATATGATAGGACACTGTCGTTGATTCTCCCTATGGATTCCCACCCGTTCACGAGTATGACGGAGAGCACCTGAACGGTCGATGCACCGAGCAGGATGTACTTGACGGCGTCTTCCCCCGTCATCACGCCCCCCGTTGCGCTGATGGGGACGCTGATCCGCTGCGCAGCCTCGGCCACGTGCCTCATCGTGTAGTACTTTGCCCACGGACCGCCGATCCCCCCGTACGAACCGTGAAGTATCGGACGCTGCGATTCGCAATCCACGTCGATCCCCCGCAGCCTGTTGCACAGGGTAAGGGCCGAGGCTCCCGCCTGCTCTGCGGCAACGCACTGGTCCGGCACGTCGGGACCGGGGGCGAGCTTCACGAGTACGGGTATTTTCACCCCCCTTGCAACGGCCCGTATCGCCGCGACGAACGTCGATTCGAATGCGAGGCTCCCCGGGCGGTGCGGGGAGGAGATATCAAGCTCGACCGCGTCGGCGCCGTTTGATTCCACATGCCCGGCGAGGTCTTCCCACTCCCCCGGGGGGCCGGCGAATATGCTCCCGATCACCGGCAGTGACGTGCGGCTTTTGCAGGCGCGTATGAACTCCCAGTAATCTCCGAGCGTCCCGCTGTACCCCTGTTCGTACGAGTAGAGCGAGAAGGCTTTCGAACGGCCCCTGATCTGCCTGTCCCAGTCCAGCAGCTTGTACCTGGGCCTGGGCCAGGAACGCATTTCAGCGTATCGGTCGGAACATGCAGTCTTCAGAACGACAGCACCCGCCCCCTGTTCCTCCGCGGTGCGGACCTGGTTGACGTCGTGGCTGGCAGGACCGGAAGCCACGATGACGGGACTCTGGAGGTCCAGCCCCAGGAACGATGTCCGAAGTGACATGTGACTCCTTCCTCCTACGGCGTGAAGACCCGTTCGGCGACCCGGAAACGGCCGATTGTCCGTTCAGACGGTTCATAGCAGTTGCCGGTCCCCGCCGGTATGGAGATTTTTCCCCCCTGCACCGTGATGAGCGGTTCGATGACGTCGTCGAGGAACCACCGGGCGGATGATTCGACGTCCGTCGGGTACGCGAAATTCGGAAGCGTCGCCATGTGCAGCGTCTGCGCCGCGCCGATCCCGAGTTCCGGCATCGTGCCCGCCCAGACCGGCATCCCCGCCTTCGCACAGATGTCGTGGATCGCCCTGGCATTTGCCAGCCCGCCGACGCGCTGTATTTTGATGTTGATGATCCTGCAGCTCTTCATGCGGATTGCACGCCTCACGGCAGCGGAGTCTTCCGCTCCCTCGTCAAGGCAGAGGGGGGTTCTCATCACCGCCTGGAGGTCCGCATGGCCCTTCAGATCACTGCGCGGGAGGGGTTGTTCGATCATCATGAGCCCGAATGCGTCAAGAAGCCGGAGATGCGCACTATCCTCCCTCCCGTACGCTCCGTTCGCATCGACCATCAGGGGGATGTCGCCGAACCGCTGCCGTATCTCACCGAGCGGCCCGACATCCCACCCCGGTTCGATTTTGATTTTGACCCGCTTGTATCCCTCTGCCAGGTACTTCTCGATCGTGGCGATGAGCGCAGGGATCCCCTTCGTAATGCCGACCGCAAGACCCGATTCGACGGGGACATTGTACCCGCCGAGCGCTTCGTACAGGGGCTTTCCGGCGGCGCGGGCCTCAAGATCCCAGAACGCGGTCTCGAGTCCCGCGCGCGCGAAGGGGCTCCCGCCCGCCCTGTCGAGGACCCTGTTGATCGAGGCGACAGAGACCGCCTTGGCCGCAAACGCGGCCGGTATCAGCCGTTCCGTCAGGAACTTCCACACCGACGCCGGGGTGTCGTCCGAGTAAAACGTCCCGGCCATGGGGGACGCCTCCCCCATCCCGGCGATCCCACCGGCTTCGACGCGAACGAGTATGCCGTCCTTCTCGCTCACCTCCCCGTTGCTGATCCGGAACGGCTCCAGAAGGGGGATCCGGACATGCGTCAGCGTTATCCGCTCAAGCTTCATCGCCAGCGCACCGGATTGCGGAGTTCGCCTATCCCTTGTATCCGGCAGACAATCAGATCTCCCCCCTTCACGGGTCCGATCCCCTCCGGCGTTCCCGTGGAAATCACGTCCCCCGGGTCCAGCGTGATCGTCCGTGAGATCCAGGAGATGACCTCTGCAATCCCGAAGATGAGATCCCGCGTGTTCGCCTTCTGCCGGATTCTGCCGTTCACGCGGCATTCGAGATCGAGGTGGACGGGGGGCCTGATCTCATCCGCAGTGACAATCCATGGCCCGAGCGGCGTGAACGTATCAAAGCTCTTCGAACGGAACCAGGGATGTTTTTTGCCGAGATCAGCCGTCTGGATATCGCGCGCGCTGATGTCGTTGCAGATCGTATACCCGGCGACATGGCCCCAGGCGTCTTTCTCGCGGACGGCGACGGCCTTCCGTCCGATGACGACCGCCAGCTCGACCTCGTGATCCATCCTCCCCATGCCGCGGGGGAGCCGCACGGGTTCGTCCGGCCCGATCACGGAGGATCCCGCTTTCATGAATATGATCGGCTCGTCCGGAACGGGGAGAGCCCCTTCCTTCGCGTGGAGCGCGTAGTTGAGTCCCAGCGCGATGATCTTGCGGGGGGATCTCAGGGGGGCGACGAGCCGGGCATCACGGCTCGCGGAGACGAATCTCTCCAGACGCTCCCGGCGTATGTAGCCGAGCACCTCCCGGAAGAGGGCCGGCTCGAACAGCCCGCGGGCGAACAGATCTTCGATCGTCTCCGTTCCCGCGGCCACGACCCCGTGGCGGAGCATGTACATGACGCGCTCCGCCTTCCCGTAGTTGATCCACTTTTTCCCCTCCCGGATCCCGACAAAAGGACCGGAGCGGTCTTCAAACTGCGCGACGTGCATGGGAGGCCTCAGCGGACATTGATCGTTTCGTTGAACCGGCCGCCGACCGGATGCTGCGCTGTGAGCACCTGATTCGGGCACGCGAGGACATGGGCGCGGCGTTCGGGGTCGTCCTTCGTCAGATCGTCGATCCAGTGAATGCCGTAAAGAACATGGTTCACCTCGTCGGCGAGAAGGAACTCCAGGAGCTGGACCGAGCGCTCGTCGTGCCCCTCCGTCATTCCGGGTTTTTTCGGAAACGTCATCATGCTCCCTGTACGGGTTCTTTTCCAGTAATCCTGGCGGGGAGGCTCTTGAACATGACGAGGCCTTCCCTGCTTCTGAACTCATGTGTGCCGACGGAGGCCGGGACAAAAAGCTCCATCCCCCGCACAAGGCGCGTCTCCCCCCCCGCGTGATTCATCGAACCTTCCCCTTCAAGGACAACAAGAAGGCAGTAGCGCCCCTCCGTGTCTCCGGCGAGGCTCCCTCTGACTGTGAGTCTCCGTCCCGCGAAGCACTCCGTTGTGTCATACCCGAGAAGCTCGACCTCCGCGCTTTCCCCCTCGCTCCGGACGAGCCGCGGGCGGATGAGCAGTTCCCGTGCGATGTCCTCCGCGGAGTAGACCCGGTGGTCGATGACGGAGAGGGTAAGCGACTGATCGAGGCCGAGAAACGACTCCTTCGCGCTGAACGTGTAGTTGGGGGCCCGCCGCTCGAGCATGATCGAGTAGTCGGTGGGCTCCTGGAGTTCCACCATGAACACCCCCCCGCCGATTGCGTGGGGGAGCCCGGCCCTGACATAGACGACGTCCCCCGCCCTGACAGGAACCCTGTGCAGGACGCCGATCATGGAGTCGACGTCCTGCGCGTCGATCATCGCACGGAAACGCCCGCGGCTCACCTCTTCCCGGAATGCGATCAGGACGAACGGGTCTTCCTGGTCCGGGCGCGTCCCCAGGACAAACCACGCCTCGGTCTTGCCGAAGCAGCTCCCCAGGTGTTCTGCGGCGAATTTTTTCGACGGGTGGGCATGGACCATGAGCCGCACCGCTGCATCGAGAAGCTTGACAAGGAGCGCCGCGTTTGTGCCGAATTCCCTGACATGGGACGGTCCGAGCATCTCGGCGGGAAAGGCCTCGAGCGCGGATTTGAGCGTCACCGGATCGCCCTGTCCGGGACTGAAGAGTGCCAGCCCTTCTCCCGCCCTGAAGTGTGACCCGGGATTCCGCGCCTGGACCGAGGATCCCACCCATTCTTCGGGGAACTCGGTGTCCGTCCTCCCCCCCGCCCCCTGCATGAGTCCGATCATCGCCCCTCCGCTGTACATCCGCCAGACGCGATTGGGGAGAAGACGGATCGGCGCACGGACGATATCTCTGAGCGCGTTCATGACGTCCTCTCGAACCTGACGCAGACGGTGACGATCCCGCCGGAGGGAACGCGGAGCGGAATCGCCGACCCGCACGGATCGCCGGCTACCTCCGCCCGGGCGGAGGGCTCCTCGTTCAGGTTCACGAATTGCGCTTCCTTCACCGGACGCGCGCACCGCAGTGTTCCTTCAACGGCCGCGGGTCCGGGATTGTAGACGCGGACGACAATTCCCGTCCCGTCCTCGGACTCCTTGAGTGCGCTCAGGACGAGCGGGGCCCCCTCCAGCGCGAAGAGCGAGGACTCCAGGGGGAGCGGCGAGACGTTCTTCCTCCTGAACGGAAGGATCGGGAGATGGAAGCTTTCGCTTTCACGCGTGACGAATTCCCCCCACGCGGGATCTTCGGGACCGTGGGGAAGAAGCGCATAACGGAACACGTGGAGCCCCTGGCACTGCGCATCGGGCGTCTCGTTGTGCCAGCCCGCCTTCCCTCCGGGGCGCGTGATGAGATCGTCCCCGGCGAGAAGCCCGACGCAGCGGAGAAGCGTAAGCGCCAGCGTCCCCTTCCCGTCCAGGATCAATTCGTACTCCGGAAGTCCGTACGCAAGGAGCGTCAGCGAACGGTCCGGTCCGTTCACTGTGACGAACCGCTGCATCGGGGCGACCTGCGCCGGATGTTCGATCGTGAAACTCCGGAGGTCATACGTTCTCTGCACCCGCTCCACAATGCAGAATTGCGAGTCGGCGAGCACGCGGTCGGTCCGGGTCCCCAGAGGAAAGAGGACCCGGAGGCGGTGATCCCGTCCCCTGTTCTCCACCGTGGTCTCGCACTCCACGAACCGGGAGTGCTCTCCCAGGGAGATTCGCGTCTTCACCGGAAGCGCAACCGTCTTTGTCCCCCTCCGCTTCCTGTCGGCGGAGGCCTCCCCGGGGATCCGGAGCGTCGCCGCAACGAGGAGCGATGCCCTCAGCGGGCCGCGCTCAAGAACGCTCACGCGCGCGCCGCCCTTCCCCGACCGGACAACCTTGTCATGCCCGGGGTAGGAATAATTGTACTCGTCCCCGACGTCTCCGGAATCCTCGAACACGTTCAGCCCCCGGTATTTCTTCCCCCTGATCCTGTCCTGCACCGTCAGAGCACCCCCCGGGCTGACCGAGACACGGAGATACCTGTTCTCGATGTAATTCTTCCCGGCCTTCACGGCGGGCGGGGGAGCGGGAAGTTGCGCTCTCTTCTCGACGCGGAAACCCCTGAAGCCGAGAGGGGGGACGTCTTTCGCGCCGACGAGGATGCTGAACCTGTCGGCAAGCGTCTGGCGGGGATAGTTGTAGTGACTGTACGTGATATCGTACGTTTTCTCCCTGCGGAGAAGCTGGAAGGGGACTTCGCTTCCGGAGGAATCGATGAGTGCAAAACCTTTCACGGGAGGAATCTCCGGGTCCACAACCACGTCGGGATTCAACCCGACGACAACGTCCCTGCGGAAGAAGCGGACTTCGGCCTCCACGGTCTCCGTCCGCGGGAAGGGGGAGGGATTGAACAGGAACAGGTGCGTGTCGTCGCCGGAGGCGGCATCGTCGTACGGGAGAATGTGACCGAGCGCGGCATCGACAACGGCTCCGCCGGTCTGCTCCACCGCCGCGAAGCGGGTCATCATTTCCCTGTGCACCGCGTCGATCGAACAGCCGCAGATGCTGTCATGGGGATGATTTTTCATGAGCGAACGCCAGGCATGGCGCAGGAGGGGCAACTGGGAGCGCTTCCCCGACGCCCGGGCGAGCGCGTTCAGGGGCTCCGCATACCGTTCGAGGAGCATCTCCGATTTCCAGTTCGCCTGCTTGACGTACATCCTGCTGGAATAGACCCCCCCCAGGACGGCAAAAGCGTACCTGTACCCGAACCTGAGCTCCCCCTCGACAACGGGGATTGGCGCCTGCGGCGCCTGTGGCGCCGCAGGCGCCACCGCAGGCGCCATCTCCGCTCCGGATGGAAGTATCTCAGCGCGCACTGCGCGGGCGTAGCGCTCGACGGTGCTGTGCTCAAACGTCCCCTCGAACGATCTCCGGAGAAGATCCAGGGTGGCGGGGATGTGCGGGTCGGGCCAGTGGTGGTCCCCGCCGTTCATCAAGAGCCGGTGCGACGTCGAGGCGCATCGGTCAAGCTCCTCCTTGAGGGAGGCAAACCTCTTCAGGATCTCCCCGTCAGTCTCCCCGTGAAAATACCCCGCGCTGTACCCGTGACGGAAGAGGTGGATCATGAGCGCGCGCGTCCCGTCCGGAGCCTCCCACCAGTACTCCGACATCTGCTGGCCGGGCTCCCCCCCAAACCCCCTGTAGACGAGAGCCGTCCCGATGCCGAACCCGCGAAGTATCGCCGGCATCATCGCAATGTGGCCGAATGAATCGGGGATATATCCCACGGGCATCATCCTGCCGAACGACGCCGCCATGCGCGTGCCGGTCATGAGATTCCGCACCGTCGATTCGCCGCTGACGAGGAATTCGTCGGGGAGGACATACCACGGCCCCGTCACGATGCGTCCCTCGCCGACGAGACGCCGGATCTCGTCCCGCTTTTCCGGACGGACCGCGAGATAGTCTTCCAGTACGACGGTCTGCCCGTCGAGCGTGAAATGCAGGAACTCCGGGTCGCGCCTGAGGATGTCGAGAAGATCGTCGATCATCGCGACGAGCATCGCACGGAACTGCTCGAAGCTCTTGTACCATTCCCTGTCCCAGTGCGAGTGGGAGACGATATGATACGTCGGTTTCATGCTCTCCTGTATTCGTTGACCGGCCTGATCGCCGTCGAGGCGCCGACGGCCGAGAGACTGGAAGCCGCCACCGCGTTCCCGAGCTTCGCGGCGGCAAACGGGTCGGCGCCCCCGAGGAGCCCTGCGACGAAGCCGGCGATGAATGCGTCCCCGGCGCCCGTCGTGTCGACGACGCGGCGGACTTTGCGCGCCGGAATCCGTTTTGTTTTCCCGCGCCATGACACAAGACATCCCCCGGCACCGAGCTTGATGCCGACGGGGCCCCGCGCGCCGGCTTCGAGAAGCGCGTGCACGATCCGCTCCGGCTCGGATTCCCCCGTAATGACGGCGGCTTCATCGTAGCTCGGGAAGAAGTAGTCCACGTGGGGAAGAAACGAACGGAGCAGTCTGTCGTCGCGGCGCGGGGCGCCCGCCGTATCGAGGAGGACGGGGGTGCCTGTTCTCACGTGGATCGCCCGGAACAGCCTCCCGAGATGCCTGTCGCATTCCGGGAGGAGGCCGTAGTACCCGAACACCAGCAGCCTCCCCCGCCGGACGACGTCGACGTGGGCGAGCAGGTCCTCCACCCGGAAATTCTCCATGCATCCCCGCGTGTGGAAGAACGTCCTCTCGCCGTTTCCGTCCACCCCCACGATCGTGGAGGAGGTCTGGCTGGAATCATCGAGAATGAGCCCCGCGGACGTGATGCCGTGCATGTCGAGCTGGCTCCTCAGAAATCCGCCGAACGTGTCGTTCCCCACGCGCGTTACCGCACCGACCCGGAAGCCGAGCTTCCCCAGGTCGATTCCCACGTTCGGCACGATCCCGCCGGTCGTCATCGTGATCGAATCGATCGGCTGCATGCCGCCGGGCTTCGGCGGCGCTGCGAGGTCCATCGGGCGGCCGATGACGTCCACAACGGAGACGCCGGCAACAACGACGTCGAGATCGCGCACCGATGAAGGAGGGGGAAGGTTCATGCCGTCTACTCCGTGATTGTCAGTTTCGTGAAGTCGAGGTCGAGCTTCCGTTTCCCGTACGTGATCGAGAGCTTCCGGCTCCCCACCGCGGCGTGAAGGAACGGCCCGTCGAACAGCGGGGTCGTCGTCAGGTCGATCGTCTTCCCGTTCAACACGCGGGTGTCGGGGAAGGCAAACCTCATCCTGTCGCCGGCGAGCGTTGTGTAGTCGACGCTGACCGCGCCGGGCTTCAGCACCGCCCTCGGGCGGCGAGCGCGGAGGCCGGCGCAGAACTTCCCGAAGGAACCGATCTCGGCTCTTGAGCGGACCTCGACGACCTCGCCGTTCTGGAGGTTGGTGCTCCGGAAGCGCCAGTTCCCCGTCTCCCCGCTCCTGGCGATATCCTCCGGTCTCCCGATCGCGTTCTTCACCTGCCCCGGAGTGTCATGCTCCTCGGTCCACTCCCCCCCCTCGAGGGGATACCACCCGCAATAGGTGTCCCCCGCCTTGCACAATATCCATCCCGAAGGGTCGATGATGCGCTCCTCGAGATTCCGGGGAAAGAATCCGTCGATGTGCTCGGTGCTCGTCCCGGGCCTTATGTCATACAGCACGATGATCGTGTTCCTGTTCTGAAACGTCCTCTCGAAGGGGGAGCCTCCCGTCCACTTGTCGGGGTTGTTGTACGTGCTCTTCGACGCCACGACGTCCGCGATCAGGGGCTTGATCTCTTCAGGGAAAAACATCCCGAGCTCCTCGCTTGACCAGTAGGGATGAAGCCCGAATATCGTCGTGTAGGGACGGCCGTACGTGTACCGGAGACCCCACGTGTGCTGCTGTATCGGCTGGAGGAGGCCCCCCTGAAGGGACCCCAACCCGTAGTCCTTCGTCACATAGGTGTATTTGTAGACGGGGGGGTTCTTCTCATTCCCGAACCGGATGACGTTCCGCACGCGTTTCCTTTCACGCTCCACGTACGCATGCGACCGGTCGGTCGCGATATCCCCGATGATCTGCGGAAGACGGTATTTGCCGAGAGCCGGCAGAAGCACCCACCCCGACTGCGACGGCTCGCCCGTCCCGAAGTAGAGCCACGCATACGCGGAGGCGGGAGAGAGGAGCGGCTTGAAGACCGCCGGCTGGTAGATGCGGCTGAACCCTCCCAGGTACTGCCCGTCGAGCTGCTCGTCGGCAAAATCCGCCAGCAGATAGTCGAGCATCATTGTCCCCCGCTGTTTCATGCCGGGGTCACTCGCAAAATCCGCAAGGAGGGACATCGATATCGCGTACTCCGCGAAGTAATCGGGTGAATCGAATTCCCCCTGTCCGATCGTCGTTGCGATCTCCATCCAGTGTATCAGGTACTCCTTCGCGTCGGTCCTGTTCTCGTCCGAGCTCTTTCCGTTGTACCACTCGGATCCGGGGAGATCCGGCCACTGTTCGGCCGCCAGAAAGAGCGTGGAATAGTACATCGCCCAGTGATTTTCCGTGTCCCCCCTGTACGGCGCATACGTCTTCCAGGCATTCCGCACGACCGCCTTCGTCTCCGGGGACATTCTGTCTTTCCCGTTCAGGTACGCCCCGATGCAGGGAAACATCCAGAACATATCCCCCCTGGGTTCTTTGAGCGCGGCGGCGAACATGCTGTCGGCGGTGCGGAGATCCTTTCCGTGCGCGTACCGGGCCGCCGCCGAGTAGTACCCCCCGGCCATCGACGTGTCGTAGTACGAGCTTATGTACGCTGCCCTCTGCTCATATCCCCCGAGGTATTCCTCGCGGGTCGCTGTTGATCCGGCGGTGCCTGCCGGGCCGCTCCCCCCGGCATGAAATATCGGGAGAGCAGCAACGCACGCGGAGACAACAAAGGGAAAAACGATTCGTTTCATGAGCCCGTTCCGATCAGAGAGTGTGTATGACAATGCTCCACACCTGCGAGCCGCTGAGTCCGGCGCTTTTCCAGTGTGCGCCGCCGTCCACGGACGAGAACACGCCTCCCCACAGCGTCGCTGCGTACACCCGGTTGTGATCAAGCGGATCGACGGCGATCGCGTGGACGTTCAGATTGGCAAGCCCTTCGTTCGTCCTTTTCCAGGTTTTCGCCCCGTCGAGGGATTTGTACACACCCGTAACGTATCCCCCCGCGTAGACGATATCGGGGTTCACGGGATCGAACGCGACGGCATAAAACGTCAGGTGGTCGACCCCCGATTCGCTCCGGGTCCATATCGTTCCCCCGTCGTGCGAGACATACAGCCCGTAGTTTTCAGTCCCGGCGATGAGGAACGAGGGATCGGCCGGGCTCTGAGCAAGAATGCGCGTCCCTGAGACACTCAGGGCCATCCTGTCCCAGCGGCCCCCGCCGTCGGTGCTTCTGAAGAGGCCGTCCTCCGAGACGCAGCAGAGCAGGCCCCCCTTTTCCACGATCAGCGAGGGGATGTACAGTGCCGTCAGGCCGGTGTTCATCTCCCGCCAGGTCGAGCATCCGTCCGTCGTCTTGAACACTCCGTACGGGGTCGTGCAATAGACTGTGTTCGTGTCCGCGGGGTCCGGGGCCACGCACATCACCTCGGTGATCTGCCACCCGGTCGTGATCTTCCACGTCCGCCCGCCGTCCCGCGAGAGATGGACGCCGTTTCCTCCGGCGATATAGATGACACGCCCGTGCGAGCCGGGTCCGAGGGCGACGTTAAACGCGCGAATCGTCTTCGAGCCCGTGTGGGACCATACCGTGTCGTCTCCGGGGTGCTGGAAGAAGACGCCGGTCTGCGGGTTGGCAGCCCCCACGACGAACAGGTGCGTGGCCAGGACGGAAGAGTAGACCGTCGACTGTGCCGGGACACACGGAGGGAGAAGCGCTGCAAGTATGACGACAACGGCGAGCGTTCGGATCGTATTCATTCCGTGCATTGTGTCGGTTCGGATGTGTGATCGTTGGACATCGTGTGCCCCGCACTCCGGGGGCCGGAACTCTACGGATACAGCTCGATCTGTTTCACCTGCGTCCCCGGAAGTCCCGCGCTCCGCCACGTGACGCCATGATCGAGCGACTCCTCTATGCCGTCCCCGACTGTCCCGACGAGGAGATGGGCCGGATCATCGGGATAGACAAAGAGGGAATATATCGCATCGATCCCCGGCGCAGGCCAGACCTGATGCCACGAAGCACCCTGATCGGAGCTCCCGAGCAGTCCCGTCTTCCAGCCCGCGGCATATACTTCATTTCCGTCGCGGGACGAGCGGAACGTGTATATAATCGCCGAATCAACTCCGCGCGCCGCGGACCAGGTCTTTCCGCCGTCCGTCGTCCGCCGGATCCCCTTCAGCTCCCCGGCGGCAAGCATCACTCCGGGGTCCTGAGGCATCTGCATGAGAGCGAGCACCTGCTCGAGCCCCGAGCCCATTGCCTGCCAGTGTTCCCCGGCGTCGGTGGTCCTGAACACGTCTGTCTGCGCGGCCGCGTAGAGCGTCCTCCTGTCCCGCGGGTCCATGAGGATCCGCTGGATGAACCAAGCAGGGATCCCGTTCATTTTCTTTTCCCACGTCGCTCCGTCGTCGACCGTCTTGAACACGCCGAACGGCGTCGCAACGTAGATGACGGATGAATCAACGGGGTCGGGAACCACGCAGAGTATCTCCTCCGTGCGCCACGACGTGAGTATCTTCCAGCTCTTCCCCCCGTCGGTCGAGCGGTGGACACCGTTCCCGGCGGCCATATAGTACCTCCGGGTCCGCCCGTTGTCAAAAAGCGCAAGCCCGAACGTGAGCGTGGAGGACCTCGATATGCGCGTCCACACCGTGTCGTTCTGCGCCCCGACATAGAGGCCGTAACCTCCCGTGGCATTCCCTGAGACGCTCCCCCGGACAATGAACACGGCCGCAAAAAGCCGGCTTCCTTCCGCCTTCGGGGGCGCAGGTTGCGCCACAAGAGGATCGAAGAACATGAGTGCGAGAGCCGGCCCGAACAGCATGCGGAGGATCAATGTCCACCCGGGACGTGAAATGCCGGTAAAGTTCATTCGGTAATCGTCAGCTGTTTGAAGTCGAGGTTGAGCTTCTCCTTTCCGTACGTGATCGAGAGCTTCTGGCTCCCCACCGCGGCATGCAGGAACGGCCCGTCGAAGAGCGGGGTCTTTGTGAGGTCGACGTTCTTTCCGTTGAGCGTTCTGCGCCCGGGGAAGCGGAAATTCATCCTGTCGCCGCCGAGCGTCGTGTATTCAACGGCGACATTCCCGGGTTCCAGTTCCGCCCCGGGCCTCCTCAGGCGGAGGGCGCCGCAGAACTTCTCGAAAGAACCGATCTCGGATTTCGAGCGGACTTCAACGACCTCGCCGTTGCGGAGGTGGTTGCTTCGGAAGCGCCAGTTATCGGCTTCCTGGGTCCACACTCCTGCCTGCAGAGGATACCAGCCGATGTACGTGTCACCCGCCTTGCAGAATACCCACCCTGAAGAGTCGGCGACGCGCTCCTGGAGATTGCGGGGGAAGAACCCGTCGATGTGCTCGGTCATCGTCCCCGGCTCGATATCGTAGAGCACGATCAGCGTGTTCCGGTATTGGAACGTCCTTTCGAAGGGAGACCCTCCCGTCCATTTGTCGGGGTTATTATATGTCCCCTTCGATCCGACGACGTCGGCGATGAGGGGCTTGATCTCTTCGGGAAAGAACATGCCGAGTTCATAGCTTGACCAGTAGGGATGAAGACCGAATATCGTCGTAAACGGGCGCCCGTATGTGTACTGGATTCCCCAGGTGTGCTGCTGTATCGGCTGGAGGAGTCCCCCCTGGAGCGAGCCGATCCCGTACTCTTTCGTCACGTACGTGTACTTGTACACGGGGGGGTTCTTCTCTTTGCCGAACCGGATGACGTTGCGCACCCGCTTCCTCTCACGCTCGACATAGGAGCGGGACCGGTCGGTGGCAATCCTGTGAATTATCTGCGGAAGCCGGTACTCACCGATGGCAGGAAGAAGGACCCAGTACGAAACAACGGGTTCTCCTGTGCCGAAATAGAGCCACGCAAACGCGGATGCCGGGCAGGTGATCGGCATATACACTTCCGGCTGGTATATGCGGCTGTACCCCCCAAGGTACTGCCCGTCGAGCTGCTCATCGGCAAAATCGACGAGGAGATAATCGAGCATCATCTTCCCCCGCTGTTTCATGTCGGGGTCTTTCGCAAAATCCGCAAGGAGGGACATCGAGACCGCGTACTCGGTGAAATAATGGGGCGTATCGAATTCACCCTGCCCGATCGTCGTGGCGATCTCCATCCAGTGGATCAGGTAATCCTTTGCGTCTGCTCTGTTCTCTTCAGAGCTTTTCCCGTTGTACCATTCTGATCCGGGCAGCCCCGGCCACTGCTCACTTGCCAGGAACAGGGACGAATAGTACATCGCCCAGTGATTTTCCGTGTCTCCCCTGTACGGCGCGTACGTCTTCCAGGCGTTCCGCACCGCGGCTTTCGTTTCCGGAGACATCCTGTCTTTCCCGTTCAGGTATGCCCCGATGCAGGAGAACATCCAGAACATGTCTCCGCCCGGCCGTTTCAGTGCCGCGACGAACATGCTGTCGGCCGTCCGAATGTCTTTGCCGCTTGCATACCGGGCCGCCGCGCAGTAATAATCCCCGGCCATCGATGTGTCGTAATATGAAGCGATGACCTGCGCCCTCTGTTGATACCCCCTGAGATACTCCGCCCGGCTGACGTTCGACCGCGCGTCGGCGGCGGTGCCGGAGGCACCGCCGGCAGACACGGGGAGACCGAGAAGCGTTGCAGCGAGAGCAGGGAGTATCACACGGTTTCGGTTCACACTACCACCAGAACGGCTTCACGCTGTCCCGTTCCTTCACCTCAGCATCGAGTGCGCGCCGGAGCGCGGTGCGGGCCCTCGCGAGCGTTTCATCGATGTCCGACGCACGGTGGGAGAAGGAGATGAACCAGCGCGGGTTGGCGAATATCCCCTCCCTGTAGAGCTCCCGGTGCCAGAGGTATTCCAGCCGGGGTGGATAGGTCGGATCCGCGTGTTCGAATTTGAGCCATGATGCCGGAGGAAGGCCGGACGCATGTCCTGCGACGCCTAGCTCCGCGGCGATCCTGTCGAACCCGTCCATGAGCCGCCTCCCCATCGCCCAGATGTGCTCGTGGACTTTCTCCCGGGTCATGCAGTCGAGCGTCGCGATCGCCGCCGCCATGGAGAGCGTCTCTCCGGCGTACGTCGTCGTGATCTTGAACGAGTTGAGCGTCTCCATGTATTTCCTCTTCCCGCAGTACGCCGAGAGCGGGTAGCCGTTGGCGATCGCCTTTGCGTACCCTGCGAGATCCGCGTCGACCCCGTAGTACTGCTGCGCCCCCCCCGGCGCCAGGCGGAATCCGGTGAGGATTTCATCAAGCACGAGAAGGGCACCGCACTGGCGGGTCAGTTTTCTCAGGTGGCGGAGGTACGCGCCCCCGGTCTCCTCGTTGAAATCGTATCCGATCGACACGACGCATGCGATACGTTCGCCGTAGAGGCGTATCAGTTTTTCCGCCGCCTCGCAATCACCCCAGGGAATCGGCCTGACGTACTCCCTCATGAACCGGGGGACGCCGTTGGCCGGGCCCTCTTCCGCCGCAAACCAGTCGGGGTACCCGTGATACCCGCTTATCAGTATCATATCCCGTTTCGTGTACGCCCGCGCGATCCGGACGTTGCACGAGTTGGCGTCCTCGCCGGTCTTCATGAACCGGACCATGTCGGCGTTCGGCACCATGGCGCAGACTCTCCGTGCGAGCTCAAGCTCGATCGGGCTCGCCATGCTGAAGAGCACCCCCTTCGTCATCTGCTCCCTGACGGCGTCGTCGACTTCGTCGAAGCAGTACCCGAGCGTCACAGGCCCGAGCGCAAGCCTGTAGTCGATGTACTCCTTCCCTTCCATGTCCCATATCCTGCACCCTTTCCCCCTCACGATGAATTTCGGCATCGTTCCGGAGAAGAACGGGATCGGGCGCTTCGCGTTTGTCTGCGTCCCCCACGGGATGTAGCGGAGGGCCTCTTCAAAATAGGCGTCGGACGGCTTCATGGCATTCATCCGATTGTCACTGCCGGCGTGTCTGTCGTCGTGTCGATTGCCACGGCGGGAACGCCGCCCCCGCCGGCGATGCGCCACACGTTCCCCTCACGCGTCGTGCGGAGCGACCGGCCCTTCGCCGTACCGGCGGCGCCTCCGGTGGCGCCTCCGGCGCCACAGGTGCCGCAGGCGTCACACACAGTGAGTATGAGGTGATCAAGTGCGGGGGCGGATTCCGCCTCCGCGTACGGGAAGACCCCTTTGTCGGCGGGGATCTCGAGATTCGCGCATCTCACGCGCACCTCCCCGCCGCCGAGAACGGCCGCGTACGCAGCCGCATTCGGGCGGGAGACGGTGAACCCCGACTGCGCGGCGGCGACGGATCCCCTGCCGTCGGAGTTGTCGATCTGGAACCGCACCTGCACCGGGAGGGGATTCCTGGCAAGCCTCACGCGATCGAGCACCGCAAGCACGTCCGGCTTCAGGAAGACGAGAGTTCTCCGGACAAGCGTGACGTCGGGATTCACAAGAGCGTAGGCCGCCGTGGCGTCGCTTGTAACGACCATCGAACGGTCGTCCGCCCGGTACTCCACGACATGCGCCTCGGCAAATGATGCGTTCGTCCCCTCGTGACCGTCGTGGTACTGATGCCCCTGTCCCCCGATGAGGACCGAGGAATGCGATTTCGTCAGGCGGAGGACCCAGAGCGGGTCGGTGTTCGGGTAGGCGGCATGATAGGGGTCATGGTAGATCCGTTCCCCATGCACCTTGAATATCACGCTGTTCCGGTCGGC
Organism: Ignavibacteriota bacterium; assembly: GCA_003157485.1. Taxonomy (GTDB): domain Bacteria; phylum Bacteroidota; class Ignavibacteria; order UBA10030; family UBA6906; genus Fen-1273. Next base: position 36,977 of record PMJQ01000101.1, on the reverse strand, counting down.
GTGTTCGTGATTCGACGGTCCGCCGCTCCTGAGCGCGACGACGCCGTCCGACTCGTCCCATCCGCTCCGCGCGACCACCCAGTCGTTCGAGAAACGGACGTCAAACAGATCGGCCCCGGGCTTTTCCTCCCTCAGCGCGGGATCCAGCCAGATAACGGACCAGGGGCTGGAGAGTTCCCCCGCGTGCGTGGCCACGTACTGAGCGACGCCGTCTCTGAACCGGCCTGCAGTCCATGCGGCGATCGACATGTCCCCCATCGCCCATGCGTCGCTGAAATTGACGCAGTCGTTCGGCCGGCCGGCACCCGGCATCCACATCCTGAGGCCGTACCTGACCGTCCCGGGATAGTTGATGATCCCGGCGATATCCCTCCCCAGCGTCCTGCGGAGGACTTCGACAAGGAGCGTAATGTGCGTGGAAGTGTACCCCCAGTATCCCACCCCTTCGTCATACGCGCCGTCCGGCCCGTACATGAGCGCGAACGCGCGCGCGCTCTGTTCCGCCATCGCTATCCACCGCTCGGCCTGCGGATGTTTGCCGCGCAGGAGACACCCGGCGATCCCCAGACCCGCGATCGGGATCGCCTTCAGGTTTGTGGAATTCAGTATGAGCGGCCACCTCCGCAGGTCGACATGGAACGGGTAGTCGTCTTCCGGGTCAAATCCCCACCCCTGCACCCGGTCGGGATACTTCATGCCGTACAGGGTGCGGAAGCAGGCGGGGGCTCCCTTCTCGCCGATCTGAGTCTCGATCTCGCGTGCGGTCTCATCCGACAGGGCGCCCCTGAGCCACTGGCGCGCACATGACATTGCGATCGTCGCCTCGGGGGCCCGCTGGAAGCCGATCACGTCCTTTCCCCCTTCGAGGAAATAATCCCACTTCGGATATTCGAGCATCTTATCCACGGCACGCCGCGCAACGTCGCGCTGTGCGGCATCCCCGGTCAGCGCATAGACGAACGAGGTCCGCTCCAGTATCTGGCGCACCCGGAGCATGTCCTTCGAGTGGTTGTTGAGCTTCGCCCCGCTCCGGATGAATTCCGCGTCTGCGGACAGGTCGGCCCCGGTTATCGACTTCCAGTATGAGGCGACGTGGGGGTGTTCGATCGCCCGGCGCATGCGCGGAATATCCGCGTCGTCGAAGAAGAGACCTCCCCCCGCCACAGAAGGCGGGACTTTCAGTCCCGCCACAGAAGGCGGGACTTTCAGTCCTGCCGGGTGCGTCTGTGCCGGCGGGGGCGCAGCGGGAACCCGGAGAGCGGGGATGATCGGTAATCCGGCTGCTGCAAGCGCACCGGCCTTCAGGAAATCCCTTCGTGAAGTAGGCATGTCCATTCTCACTATGTACCGGTGCCCGGCAGCGCCGTCTTAAGGGGGGTCAGGCCAGGCGGTTTCGTGCAATCGCCGATGCGATCTTTTCCGCGCCGTCGATGACTTCGATCTGCACCTCAAAATGACGCTCTTCCCCCGGTTCAAGGAATTCCAGCGTCCCCGCCCGCCGTTCGGCATCCCTTCCTTCAACGCCGCAGTTGGCGGGCTCGAGCCCCACGACGTACGATCCTTCGGCCATCATCTTCCACTCGACGAGACGGCGGAGCTGGCCCGGACGAAACCGGACCATGAGGGCGAGGCCGAGCCTTCCGTTCTCGAGAAGCGCGGCGGCATATCCCTCGCTGTCCGCCGCGGGCTCGTGATAGAACACCTGTTCTTCGAAACCGGCGACGGGGGCGGTAAATGACCGGGCGAACTCCAGTCCCGCTGCGGCAATCGGATCGCGCGGAGTCGTTTTCGCACCTCCGAGGAGAAGGCGCGTCCCGGCGTCGATGAGCGGCCAGCCGGCGTTGACATGATAGAGCATCATCAGAGGGGACCGCGCGTTTCCTTCGTTCCGCACCGCATCCCTCAGCGTAATGCGCGAGCTGCCGACCGCCGTTTCGATGACGCGTGAGAGGAGTATGTTCTCCCCGAACATCACGCATTCCCTGAGCGATCCCGAGAGACGAAGCGTACATTCGTCCCCCTCCCAGCGCTCCGATGCGGCCGCGGCGGCTGCCTGGAGATGCGAGAGCCGACCGTGGAGGCCCAGGCTCTCCCCTTCATCGGTGCACGGGGAGCCGAGGTACGTCATGCCGCACCCTGTCATCAGTCCACCGGCGAACGTCCTGAGCCAGCCCCTCCCCTCCGGCTCGAACCGTGCGGGGTGCGCATCTCCCGCCGGACTCCTGTACGCAAGCGGTATGCCGCGGTATTCGGCAACGGAGAGATCCATCCCCCGGTCAAGCGTGACCTGAAAACGGAGGCCCGATCCGGTTCGCACGTCCGCGATCCTCACCCCCCGTTCCGCCCCGTCCGCGAGCGTCATCATGCGGATGCCGGCGACCTGCGAAAGATCGCCTACCCGTTTCAGGAGGTCGTTCCTCCCGATATCCCGGCCGAAAAGTGAGGGCATCGGACACCGGTTCCTATTATACGCCCGCCGCCAGGACTGCCTTCCCGAGGAGCGCGCGGAGCGTCCGGACGTTCTTCGCGGATTGCTCAACGAGCGGCAGGCAGTGGGTCTCGATCGTAACGTGCGGCACTATCGCGTCGGCGACAAGCGCCCTGATCTGTCCTTCCCAGTCGATCGCCCCCTCGCCGATCGGAACGCACTGGATGAGGGATCCGCGGGCGGTATCCTTGGCATGGACGTTCAGGATCACGGGTTTGAGCGCCGCGTACCCATCCGGGTACGGGATCTCGTCCGTCCCGTAGGCGTTGCACGGATCCCAGTTTGCACCGAGCGCCGGCGAGCCCACCTCGTCGATGATCGCCCGTGTTGCCGCCCCCGTGTCGCAGTGAAACCCGGGTTCGTTCTCTATGGCAATCTTCACCCCTGCGCTCCCCGCCGCATCAGCCGCACGGCGCAGAAGCTCGACGACCCGCGCGTGATCGGCGGCGGTGTCACCTTTTCTCCTCTGGACGCCGAACACGATGATCAGGCCCGCGCCGCACTGCCACGCGCAATCGATTGTGCGCGGGAGGGTCTCGCGCAGTTCTCTCTCCAGGTCGGCGTACCTGTCGAGCGAGTGCTTCAGTATGCCGGGAGAGAGAGCGGTAATCGTGAGCCCGTGTTCCCGGGCGGCGGCGACCGCGTCTTCCCATTCGGCCATGTGCACGTCCGGCACCCGGCCGCTCGCCAGGCACCGGATTTCGTACCGCGTGATCCCCCAAGCAATCCCGTGGCCCGCCGCCGTCCGGAAATCGGCCGCGATCTCGTCACTGACGATCCCCAGCTCCAGGGGCTTCATTCCGGAGGCGCTCACGCGGCCGCCTCCACGAAGCCGATGGCATGGGAGATCAGCGCGGCCTCCTTCTTCAGGGTGCGGATGATCCGGGCGATCGACTCCTCTTTCTTCTTCCGCTCGGACTGGATCCCCGTCATGAGCGCGGCCACCACCTTCCCGTTGTGATCGTAAATGGGGACCGAGATCGCGCAGAGATCCGGCTTGTACTCCGCATCGGCGACGGAAAACCCGTCGCGCACGATCTCGCGGAGCCGTTTCTTCAGACGCAGCTCGCTCGTGATTGTCTTCGCGGTGAACTTTTTCATGCCGCTCTGTCCGATGATCCGGTGGAGCGTCTCCTCGGGAAGGTCCGCGATGAGCACCTGACCCGAGGCGGTGGCATGCACCGGGGAGCGCGCCCCGAGGCGGGCCACGATCGACCACATCTCGGGGTTGTCGGCGCGGTCGATGATGATGACCTCAAAACCGTCGAGAATCGTCAGGTAATAGCTCTCGCGCGTTTCATGCGCCATCCGTATGAGATGCGGATGGACGATCGTTTTGAGGTCGATTTTTTCGAGCGCGGCGTTCCCCCAGTCGAGGAGTTTCATCCCGAGGCGGAAGATCTTCCTTTCGTGATCCTGGAGGACGATCGAGTGCTGCTCGAGTGCGGCGAGAATGCGGAAGAGCGAGCTTTTCGGAATGCCGGTCTGGCGCGACACTTCCGCCAGCGAGAAGCCGCTGTGAGAGGCGGCGAGCAGTTCTATCACCTGCACCGCCCTGTGAATTGCGGGAACCGAGTAGTCCCTGGCCATAGGTGCCTTCGTGTGACTAATAAAACGTTGTTTTATTAGTGATTTATAAGTATACAAAAAAACACCCCACCGCACAAGTCTCCGGTAAGGCCGGAGGGAAGCCTTGCCGGACGAATGCGGCAGAATTCTTCACGCGGGTCCGGCCTGAAGCCGCCCGATTCCGCCGCTACTGAACAGGGTTGGGTGAGACACCCATCTCCCTTGCCTCGCGCATCTGCACCCTTTTCCCGGCAATCCAGAGCGTCCCCCCGAACCCGAGAAGGATCGTCATCATCGCGATCACGGCGATCGTCTCGTCCGTCCCGAGCGTGTTGAGGAATGCCAGTCCGACGAGGACGCCAAGGAACACGATCGTCCTTCCCACAACGGGGAGAGTCGCCACCTGCTTGCGTCCCGCCGCGAACACTTCCGCCTGGACATCAACGGGCGTGTCGAGCTTCTCGTAGAACCGGAGAATCTCCTTCTTTTCCTCGTCCGTGTCGCGCGCAAAAAGCCGGGCCAGCGGGACGAGCGTGGGCCCGAGCACGACCGCGCAGGCGATGGACGCCGCGATCTGCCACGGAGCCGCGTTCGCTCCGGGAGAGAGCGCGAATATCACGGCGAGGACCGCGCTTATGAGAATGCTTATCGTCCAGAGAAGGGGCTTCCGCGTTCTGTACAGGTCCGCCACGAAGGAGGAGGAAAGCAGGACGCCGAACGAGAGAATCGTCGAGAGGTACACCTGCGGACCGATGTCCCATCCGAGAAGGTACCGTGCCACCGACCCCATGATCAGGCTCCAGAGTATCGACCCGAGCGCCGCCCACTTCGGGATGCGGCGGAATATGAGCCCGAAAGCGAGAGGGACCGTCACCGGGATGTTAAAGAGCGTGAAGAAGGCCTGCATCTGATTGAAGAGCCCGAACGTGCTGTGTATGAACGTGATCGCCAGTCCCATCACGATGAGTCCGAGGCAGAGCGACGTGATGCGGCCGACCTTCAGAAGCGCCCTGTCCGACAGATCGGGTTTGATGACCCCCTTGTACATGTCGTGGGAGATGATCGACGAGACCATATTGTACACCGTGCTGAGCGTCGTCATCGTCGCGGCGAGCATCGCGGCGATAAACACACCGATAAGGCCGTGCGGGAGGAGCCTGAACACGAGTCCGACGAACACGAGGTCCTGCGGGTTCTTCCCGATGAAGGGTTTGAAGAAATCGACCTGGGAGAGGTCGGGCCAGTACACCTTCGCGACGAGGGGCGGGATCCCGAACACGAGCGGCACGGAGCACGCAAGGAGCGCGGCGAGCCTGCCGACCCGCTTTGCGCTCTTCTCGTCCCTGACGGAGTAGAACCGCTGCGCGCCACCTGCCGCGAACCCGATGCTCGTGATTATGAGTATCGCAACAAGCCAGTGCTGCGTGTAGTGAACGCCGTTGTACGTCTGGTCGAACGACACGGGGGGCATCGCCTTCAGGAGCTCCCCGAAACCCCCGATGAGCCCCAGGCTCAGCGGCATCACGGTGAACGTGATCCCCAGGAGCACGACCCCCTGCACGACGTCCATCGCCATGTCCCCCCAGAGGCCGCCCAGCATGTTGTGCAGGAGGACGATGCTGCCGATGATGAGCACGATTGTCGTCATGTCGATGCCGATGATCGGCGCAAAGAGCTTGCACGTGGAGGCAAGCTGGACGCCCGCCGAGAGTATGAAATTTGTCGCGATCACGCCGCTCATCAGCTGCTGCGTGCTCAGGTTGTACCGGGTCTGGATGTACTGGAGAGGGGAGATCGAGCGGGTCCGGCGCCACAGCTTCGCCGTGAGGTGTGATCCGACGAGATACGCAACGGGGCCGACGGCAAGATACAGTATCGTGAACCAGCCGGAGGTGTAGGCAAACCCGGCCGCACCCGTGAAAATCCAGGCGCTGAAGTTCCCCATGTAGAGCGAGATCCCCGACATCCACCAGGGAATCATGCTCCCCCCCGTGAAGTACTCTTTTCCCCCCTTGTTGACCTTCATGAAATACAGCCCGATCCCCATGATGATGAGGAAGTAGACGAAGATAAAGCCCACATCGAATATGTTGACCGATTTCATGCAGGGTCATCCTTTCGGGGCGGTGCGGAGTGCTTCGAGGACCCGGGCGACCTCCCCCGGCGTGTTGTACAGGTGGAACGAGAGCCGGAGAGCATGCATGCCTCCTTCGGTCACGGAGCGCGTGCGCAGATTGTACGTGTCAAGGTGCGCCTGGAGTTTCTCGTGAGGCAGCGTCCGGTGCTGAATCGTCACCATCGCCGTCCGCATTTCGGCCCGCGCCGGGGAGACGAGAATGATGTCGGGGAGCGCCCCGAGCCCGGCGACAAGGGAGTCCGCCATCATCCTGTCGCGGTCCCAAATCCTCCGGATCCCGATGCTCCTGATGAACGCAATCGCCGCGCCGAGTCCCACGCGCAGCGGCATGCTCACGGTTCCGTATTCGTAGCGCTGTGCCGCCGGGTTGAATGACACCGTCCCTTTCTGAATGTCGAAGTCGCCCCCGGAGTAGGCCCCCACGAATTTCGGGGCGATCGTGTCGAGCATCTCCCTGCGGACGTACAGGAGTCCCGTTTCCTTCGGCCCCAGGAGCCACTTGTGGCCGCTCGTGGCGTAGGCGTCGCACCCGATCTCATGCAGGCTGAACGGGAACATCCCGGCGGTCTGCGCCCCGTCCACGAAAAACCAGATCTTCTTTTCCCTGGCGATGCGCGCGATCTGCGCGACGGGCATGATCATTCCCGTCGTCGTGAGCGCGTGCGGGATGCTGATGAGGCGGGTCCGCTGCGTGATGCAGCGGGTCAGGGCGTCGATGTTCTCCGCATCGGAGACCGTGGAGGGCTCGAACAGGCGGAGCACAATCCCCTCGCGCTTCGCCAGCGCGAGCCACGTGAACACGTTTGCGATATGCTCCTGCGTCGTCAGTATGACCTCGTCCCCCCTGCGGAAGGGGAGCCCGTTGGCGACGATGTTGATTCCTTCCGTCGTGTTCCGCGTGAATGCGAGCTCCGCGCCGTCGCACCCCAGGAGGGCGCCCGCATCCCTCCGGATTTCGTCCAGGACGGAATCCGCGTGACCGGTTTCGCATATCTTCTCAAGCTCCTCGATCTTCCCCGTCACGGCGTCGATGACCGGATACGGGGACGCGCCGAGCCCTCCGGTGTTGAGATAGGCGCGCGTCGTCTCGAGGGGAAATTGCGCGCGGACGAATTCCCAGTACCGTTCTTCTTCCGCATCGGGGGGCGTATAGGAGGGCATCCCGGGGAGCGCACCGGGGGCAGTCGCGGGCGCCCGATGCGCTCCCTCCGGCGGCCTCCGGCCGCCGAGCAGGGAGGGGAACACCGCCGCGCCGAAAGCGGCGGAGGCGGAGAAGCGGAGAAACTCATTCCGTTTCATAGCGTAAACTCCAGTGTGAGTGCCGACCCGCGCTGCGGATAAGGAACGCGAAGAGCGCCGTCCGTAAGCGGGGATGCTTTGCCGTTGACGGCGGCACGGGGAGTCCCGCTCCCCCTGCGCACGGCAACATGAATAACCGCGCCGCGCACCTTGTGAGACGACGCGAGCGTGTCGATCCGGTCCGGAAGCCGGGGCCTGACAACAAGCGCGTCGACGTCCGGCCTGAATCCCGCGATGTGATGCGAGCAGAGATTGATTATTTCATACCAGGTCCACCCCACGACCCCGACGGGGGGCATGGGGGGAGTGATGGACTGTGCGCACCGTTCGAACCATGACCCGGACCGTCCCGCGAGCCGGTCCAGCCACTCCAGGACCCGCCAGACACGGTCGTATTCACCCGCTGCCGCGCTCGCGCGCGCCACGAGCATGGACGCAAGCGGCCAGGGAGCCGGAGGGTTGTCTTCCCCGGTGACGTTGTACCGGGGGTACCCTCCCCCCTCCCAGCGCTGGTTCCAGATCCCGTCCACATAACGCAGCGTTTCGGCGGCAAGGGGAGATCCCGGCGGTATCATCTCAAGAAGTATCGGCAGGAGCGTGATCGTGTCCGGATCGAGATACGAATGCGCTTCGGTGGCGATGGGAGAACCCGGAGGGAGCTTTCCCCTGTCAGGCGGGACCGCTTCTTTCTGCCACCTGCCGTCGCGCGTCCGCCTCTTTATGAGGTGACCGTCTTCGATGAACCTGTAGACCGGATCGGAGAACATGGTCTCGTGCATGGCACGGGAGGCCTTCTCCCATCGGGCCGCCGCGGCGGCATCACCGGCCAGACGGGCCAGCGCAGAACCTTTCGCGAGCCCAAAAGAAACCCAGAACTGGTATGCAAGCTCGAATCCGTCCTCGATGCCGTGGGAGTCGCTCCGTTCCCAGAACTCCCGCCTGTTGTGGACAAGATGGGTCTTCCCGTCGAGGAAGTATTTCTCCAGAGGGAAGTCGCCGCACAGGCGGATTTTCGGCCAGTACTTCCGGAGGAGCGTCCTGTCCCCCGTCCAGCAGAGGTAATTCCAGACGGCGAACATCATGATGCCGTTCTGGACGATCTCCGTATACTCATACCCGAAAAACCTTCCGGACTCGATTGTCCTCCCGTCGGGGCCGATCGAGTCGCGCAGGTTCTTCTCGATGAGGAGACGCGCTTCTTCAACGAACCCTGCGCGCAGGAGGGCCTCGGATGCCATCGCATGGTCGCCAAGCCATTCCATATCGTACATCCACGTCCCCGCATCCATCCTTCCGCTCCGCGAGATGACGCTCCGGAGTCCGGTGCGGGAGACATTGTAGAGCCTGTCGAGAATCGCGTTCCCCGTTTCAAAAGAATTCCGCTTCTTCCACACCGCCGATGTCTTTCGCCAGATGACGGGAAACGTGCGCTTCCGGAGAGATTGCTCGCCGTCCCTGATGGCGTATCCGTACACCCGTTCCGCCCCCTCTCCCGGGGCGATCCGTCCGGCGTCCACACGGACATCGTATCGGCCGAACACCGTCGCAAGAGGGTCGAGCGAGAAAAGGCTCATGGAGGCAAGCCCGTCGGCGCGGGCTCTGCGGTTCTTCCCGACGGTGCGAATGTCCGTGAAGAGCCCGAAATTGGCGTACAGGGAGAGGGAGAGGCTCACGGACAGGGGGGCCGCCGAATGGTTCGTGAGCCGCACGCGGCGGAAGAGGAGCGCGCCTTCATGCGGCACGAAGAACTCTTCCCTCACGCCGCATTCCCCTGCGTTCCAGTCAAGCGCGACGACAGGGACGCCGTCCGGATACTCCCACGCGATCCGGACGAAATTGTCCCGCCCGACGGCGTACCCCCTGACGCCGGGGTACATCCCTGACTTTGCTTCTCCCGGTTCTCCTCCCGAACCGACAGTGACGCCAAGCCGCGTGTTTTCAAACCCGTGCTCGGGAGAGAAGAGGAATGTGCTCCACTTGCGGCAGAAGTTCTCGGGATCCATCAGCGTAAACCCTATGAACGACTCTTCTCCGGGCTCCGGCGAATACTGCACGGCTCCCTGTATGTCTCCGTTCCCGAGATAGAAATATTCAATCCCCGGCGCGTACGTCACGAAGTCGGGGTGCAGCCTCTGCAGGCCTTCCGGGGGCTTCGATGTGCCGGGTGCGCCGTCCTCCTCCGGACGCGCCGGGCGCCCGGGCGGTTTCGACCGCACGAGGCCGGGGAGGAGCGCGCCTATCAGGGGCGTTGCCATGAACTCGCGCCGTTTCACGGGACCTCCATCTCGATCACTCCCCCTCCCGGTGTGAGGCCGCCATACGGGACAATGAGAGCGCCATTCGCCACCGGGACATTCCGGCCGTTCACGCGTGCCGAGGGAGCCGCGTGCGTCCGGCGGACGGAGAGCGTGCAGACGGTGCCGCGGATCAGGAACGATCCGGTCAACGCATCGACCCCTTCCGGGAGCCGCGGGCGGACCGTCAGAGCGTCCAGGCCCGGGCGAACCCCCGCGACATGATGGACAAGAAGAGACGTTATCTCCGCCCATGCCCAGCCGATCACGCAGACCGGGGGAGCGGGAGGAGTAATGCTCGGCCCGTACCGCTCGAACCACCCCCCCGAGAGGCCGCCGTGAATGGTCCTTACCCACTTCACGCACTGCCAGAATTTCGGCCAGTTCCCGGCCTCCGCATATGCTCTCGCCATGAAAAGCGTTGCCAGAGGCCAGGGAGCCGGGGGGTCGGGTTCGCTCTCCGTGTTGTAGCGCGGATAGCCTCCGAAATCCCACGCCTGGCTCCAGAGCCTTTCGCAGTCGCGGAGCGTGCCGAGGGCGATGTCGCTCCCCGGTTCGACGAAACCGTACATCACCGGAATGACGCTCCCGAGATCCGGCTCGCACGCGGGCCTCGCGTTCCCTGCGAGCGGCGACCCCGGAGGCATACGCGCCGGATCGGGAGGGATCATAAACCGCTGCCACCTCCCGTCGCGGGTTCTCCGCTTTATGAAATGCCCCTCTTCCACAAGCCTGAATTTCGGGTGGGTGAGTATCGCCTCGCGCAACCCCCCGGCGGCTTCCCTCCATGACTTCCCCTCGGACGCACCGATTGCGTCGGCGAGCTCCGCGGCATGCGCGAGCCCGAACGAGACCCAGAACTGGTATGTCAGTTCGTACCCGTCTTCGACGCCGAACGAGTCGTTCCGCTCCCAGAATTCCCGCCTGTTATGCATGAGACCGGAATCCCCGTCGCGGAATCGATCCTGCAGCGGGAACGAGGCCACGTGCGTGATCCGCGTCCAGTAATTCTTGACGAAATCCAAATCTCCCGTCCACGCCGCATACATCCAGAGTGCGTAGAGGAGCTCGCCGTTCTGGTCAAGCTCCGTGTAGTCGAAACCCGCCCAGCGGCTCGATTCGAACGTTCTCCCATCGGGCCCGACCGATTTTTCCAGCAGCTTCTTGAGGAGCGTCTTCGCTTCGGCGACCATCCCGGACTGGAGGAGCGCGATCACGACCATCACGTCGTCCCTGACCCACTCCATGTTGTACATCCACGTCCCGGAGTCCCTCTTTCCGCTCCTGGCAAGCATTGCGCGGAGGCCCGAGCGCGAGACGCCGAAGAGATGGTCGAGGACTTCATGCCCTGTCGTGACGGAGGAGCGGGCGTTCCACCATGTTTCGGTCCCGTCGACGAGCGTGTCGTATGCGCCGGGGCCGATGAGCGCGCCGGCGGGATCGATGGAATACACCAGCCGTACCCGCGCGCTTTTGCCCGCAGGTATCGTGCCGGGCGCGACCGTCATGTCGTACCGTCCCGAGACGGCAACCTCCCCGTCGAGCGACCGGAGCGAGATCGAGGCGAATCCGCGGCCCCGGACCGCGGCCGACTTCTCGTCGGGCCCTATCTCATCAAAGAGCGCAAAGTTCGGAAGAAGCGCCGCGAAGAGCTTCAGATCTGCGGGGGCAGCGCCGTTGTTTTCAAGCGTCACCTCCCGGAAGAGGAGCGCCCCTGAGGCGGGGACGGAGAATCGCTCAACGACGCCGATGGTCCCCGCGTGCCACCGGCACTCGACGGTCGGAATCGCACGGGGATAGGTCCACCCGACCGAGGAGAAATTCTCCGGCGCCACAGAGACTCCTCCTTTTCCCCCCACGATGACAGAGACGCGGGTCCTTTCGAACCCCCTCTCGGGATCGAACAGAAACGTGCTCCACTTCCGCCCGAAGCGCTCGGGATCGAATACCGTCAGCCCGAGAAACGTCTGCGGAAGGGCGCCGGTGCGGTCGGGGCAGTACTGCACGACCGCCTGTATGTCGCCGTTGCCGAGCATGAAGTATTCAATGCCGGGGGCGTACGTGATGAAATCCTGATGGAGGCGCTGCTGGACGTTCACGGCCGTTCCGGGAGCCGGGGCCGGATTTTCAGGGTCACCGGGGAGGAGCGGACCGATGCGGGCAAACGCGGGAGCTGCGAGAGAGAATACGGGGGCAACGAGAAACTCTCTACGTTTCATTTCCTCTTTTCATCATAGTGAACGACGACTTCCGCATTCCCCCGGACGGGGAACCGGGCATCTGCATATGAGCTCTGTTCCACGCTCACATCCATGTGCCGCACGGTCTTTCCGTTGACGCGTACCGTGAGCACGCGCGCGGCATCCGGAAGAAGGAGGTGCATGTCGATTGCCGCCCGGGCGTGAATGCCGAGGACAATTGTCTTTTTCGCCGCATCGTGCGTGTAGCGGTAACCGATACCGGCTCCCGATGCGGCATATGAAACCGACAGGGAAACATCGTCGCATTCCGCGGCAGCCCAGCGCGGCGAGAGCCGGACGTCCCTGTACAGGGACGACGCGTCAACGACGCCGCCGAGGCCCTCCAGGAGAGCGAAGAGCATCGCCGAGGAGCCCCATCCGTCGCTCGGCGAGGCATCGGGACTCGTGCTGGTCTCGATCGAGGAGGGCCGCCCGTCCGGGAAATACCAGAGGTACGTTTCGTTCCCCCGCGTGAGTTCCTCGTACCGGAGGAGCTGCGCCACGCCGTAGGCCTCCCTTCCGTGCTCCAGCGCCGCGCGCGCAAGTTCGCCCCCCACAAGGGGCATGAGCCCGCCGTTGCAGTACGAACCGGGAACAAGCTTCGGCTCGCCGAAGATCCCCGCGGGAAACGGGGGGTCGACGCTCACCCAGTCGGCGGCGAACCCGTTCGCCGCGCCGCGCCGCCTGTATTCTTCTATGATGGAGAGCGCCATCGGGTGTGCCGCCAGTCCCCTGTTGATGTCCATCGGGTTGCTTATCGTGAGCTGCGATTCGGGGTCCACCCCCGGTATCTCCACCGGCGTGATGGGTACGCGGTGGCGGTAAAACCTGCCGTTGAACGACGCCCTGTTCGCTCGAGCGCGAAATGCGGCGGCGAACCTTCTCCACCTGAGGGAGGCAGCGCGGCCGTGTGCGTGCGCGTGCATGGCGGCGAGATTCATGAACGCCTCGTAATACCCGGAGCTGTCTCCGTGCATGATCCCCCAGTACGTCTCATCGTCCACCCGGAAATTCAGCCAGGGGTAACGCCCGGCCGTATAGTCAAAATCCCACGTATCGATCGTGTAGGCGCGTTTCACGAGCCTGAGCTTCCGGTCCCACCGCCAGGGATCGGTCATCACGTAGCGAAGCGCCTTCTCCATGCGCGGGATCATCCCCTTCATCCACCGATCGTCTCCCGTCGCCTGCCACGCCAGGTACACGGCCTTGATGAACCGGTATTCGACGTCGGCCTCCACCGGGACACGCACGTACTTGGCCCAGTTCTCCTTCTCGCACGGCACTTTCTCCGGCGTCATCGTGAAATAGTCGAAGAGCCACCCCGCCTCCGACTGCATCTCCGCGAAATGATCGACGGCGCTCTTCATGTCGCGCTCCCAGTACTTCGCCCCCCGCAGCATGTCGGAATGATCGCGGATCCAGATGGCCGGGGTGTCCGGAGAACGGTACCCCCTGACGGAACGGCCGAACATCACGTACGAGCTGACGTCGCGTGAGAGGAAATCCCGGACCCGGGGGACGAGCGCATCGAGCGACGGGTTCCCCGAGCGGAGCGTTGTGCCGCCTGTGTGTGAGGGGCGCATGGCTCACTCCCCCGCCACGACGGGGAAGAGCGGGCCGTGAAACTCCTCTCCCTCTCTGAGCCCCGACCTGTCGCCGATAATATGCTCCAGCGTTTTGTACCTTGTCCCCCCCGGCATGTAGATCGTCACCATCGCGCGGCGGGGGCTTTCCGACGTGTTCGGCCCGGCGTAGTGAAACGTCAGTCCGTCGTGAAATGTGCAGCTCCCCGCCTTCATCTCGACGGCGACGGGAAGGAATTTCTTCCTCTGCTCCGGCGGAAACTTCGCCAGCAGCGTCTCTTCCGTCGCATTCCCCAGGTCGATCGGGTCGCACGGTCCGAGCCTGTGCGAGCCGGGGATGAACGACATGCAGCCGTTTTTGACCGTGACGTCGTCGAGCGCCATCCAGCAGGAGAGGGCTCCCGTCTCGTGCATTGGCCAGTAGACCCAGTCCTGATGCCAGACCGTCGGCTTGCTGTCTTTCGGGTACTTGATGAGCGCGTGGTCGTGCCACAGGCGTACGCTGCCGGCCCGTGCGAGCCTGCGCGCGATCCCGCCGATGCGGGGGTTCAGCGCATGGGTTCGGAAGGCGGGATAGCGCTCCCAGAGGTTCACCATCTGAAGGAACACCTTTGCATAGCCCGGGTCGGTGCGCGGTCCTTCGTTCCCCTCGTACCTGCGGCGGTCTTCCACCGCCACATCGAGCGCCACACGCAGCGCTTCCACTTCCTGAACGCTCAGGACCCCGTCCAGCCGGACATATCCGTTGTCCCGGAAAAACGCGACGTGATCCTCCGTGAGCGGGTACTGTTCCATAGGATTCCCTCCCTCCTCAGTGCGACATGCGCTGCATTCTCCACATGAAGCCGGGATCGATATGCGGTTCGTCCCCTGCGTGAAGCTCCATCAGGCGGATCTTCTCCTCAAGAAGGCCGCCGAAATTCGTCCCGTACGTGTGGAGCGTCTCCCCCCGCGCGGCAACCGGCATGAATGTCACGTCCGATTCCCGCCATAGCTCAAGGAGATCCCGCGCATTCCCGAGCTCACTCTGCACCATCTCCCGGCAGAGCGTTCTGAACCGGTCCTTCGCGGGCCCCGGCACCGCGTTGATGTATCCGTGGACGGAGGCGGTCCACGCAAGCATGTTCCGGAGCGTCATGGCATAAGACCGCCAGGCTCGCAGCCTGTCGCGGACGTCGGCAAATACGCGCCCGGCCTCCGCGGACGCGGAACGCCGCAGAGAGTCCCCCGCACCGGCGACGGCCTTCTCCAGAGGGGGAAAGACCGCAATGTCGAATGCGCGCATTTTCTCCAGCGCTTCCTCCACGGTCAGGAAGTTCCAGAGCATATCATTGTTCAGATCCACACGGGCCGGGTTGTTGAACGTCGCAAGCATGTACCGCTCGTAGTACTCGCGCTCGCGTTCCGGTATCGCCCCGATGTCAGGGACAAAGGGCCGGACGCTGAGCCTGAACCAGGGGTAGGCAAACGTGCCGAGAGGGACGCCGGGCGGGACCGAACGGACCGCCTCGTCCGCGAGAAGCCAGATCGCGACGAGGTCGCGCGCACCCCCCTCTCCCGCCCACGCAATCGCCGCGCGCGCGAGTATCTCCCCGAGCGGCCGTGAGGGGGCAAACTGGAAAGACCGGATGACCTCGCTGTTGACGTCATAGGGAGCAAGAGACGCCGGAGCGGGGGATGCAAGGAGGCCGGGCATCCCCTCGCGGAGCGCGCGCGAGAGCCGTTCATGAAGAAGAACAGGCGACGGGACCCCGATCACGCACGGGCACCCGGGATCCTCCCTCCCGTGCATCCACGCGCCGACAAACCCGAGTATACTCTTTTCCCGGCGCGAGACCCCTCCGGCGAACGAGCCGAATTCACCGGCATCGATGCCGCTGCCAAGGGACGAAACGATGTACCGGCGCTCCGCCCCGAACGAGGCGACGTCGCATATCAGCCGGAATTCGGGATTCACGGCCGCGCATTCATCGCGCAGGAGACCGAGATACGCGAGGACATTCCCCGCCGCGGCCCGCGCGATGTCCGCGTCGCTCTTCCATTCGCGTATCAGGTACGGCCCACCGTTCCTCCCCGCATAGAGCGACGAGACGAATTCAAACCCCGCACCGCTGTCATTCGTCCAGAGATGGATGAAGCCGATCGCGGGGACCTCCCGCAGGATGTTCCGGAGGAGCTCCCGGTAATGCTCCCGGACGGTGGGATGGGCCAGTGCGAGCGTGTAGCGGGGGCGGAACGATTCGCGCGGGTGGTCGACGCGCGCGCCTCTGAGGTACGGATACCGTTCCCAGAACGCCTCGGGCATTGACCGGGGGGAGTTGATATGGAGGCCCGGGACGAGCCCGTAGCGTTCGGCGAGCGCGGCATTCGCCTTCAGCGCGGCGAGGTTCGCCCGGAGGTACTCCGCCGGGTAATACCCGCGGAGGAGTGCGCTGTCGACGAACTGGTCGAGATCCGGGCTGTAATCGTAAAACCAGGAGTAGACGTCCCCGGGAGGCCCGCTTTCAAACGGAGGGCCCTCCGCAAGGCCATTGACTGTGCAGTGTGTGAACCCGAGCCGTGCGGCATGACGGACGTAATTCTCGCCGGAAAAACCGCGGGACGTGCGGAGACTCCCGACAAGAAAATCGCTCAGGTTTCTCAGCCATGGGAAGGATGGTCGGACGGCGCGCACATGAGCGAATCCGGCCACGGTCCCGTCAAGCCACTCGTCGCGGACGAGGCAGAAGAGCGCGTAGAGAGAATTCGCACGCGGCGCCGAGAGGACCCAAAGACCTTCGGCCTCCATGCGAAGCTCCATGCGGAGGTCATCGCCTCCGGCGCGGGGAAATCCCGCCTCGATGTGGAGACGGGGTCCGTCCGGAGCGCGCTCTCCGGTGCGGAGGCACACGACCGCCGCTCCCGGCGCCAGTTCCTCCGCCGCGCAGGCGGCAACGGTCTGCACGACAAGGGGTGCATCCGGCGCGTACGTCACCACCCGTATGGCGCTGAACGCCTCACGCAGCGTCCTCCCCGGGGAGGAACCTTCGTGCGCTGTCATTGATTCGGGCCGGTCTTCATGGTCAGGGAGCGCCGAGCTCCGTCCGGACAATCCGGGTCCCGTCGACCATCGCTTTCAGCTTCCCGAACGCGCGGTCGCGAGGCATGAACTTCATTCCGCAGTCCGGACTGATCCAGAGTTTTTCCGCCCGGACATGTTCGAGCGCCTTCCGGATCCGCGCGGCGACGACGTCCGGGGTTTCGATCTGTTCGTCCTTCACGTCGATGACGCCCACAACGATCTCCCTGTCGGATGGATACCGGGAGAAGAGATCGAGTCCCGCCCCGCCGGACACGGCGAATTCCATGCTTATCTGATCGGTGCGCGACTCAAGGATCGCCGGGAAAAGCTCGTCGTACTGCCCCTTGAACAGCTTCCTGAGCTTGTAGTTGCCGTAGCAGGTATGCAGCGCGATTTTTGCGCCGACGCCCTCCACAAGCCTGTTGAATGATTCAACAAGCCAGCCCATGTCCTGCGGGTAGCCGACCCAGACCGGCTCGTCGATCTGTATGAAATCGCATCCGGCGGCCACCAGCCCCTTGAGCTCCGCGTTCAAGATGTCCGTCAGGTCGAAGACAAGCTCCCTGTCCGTCGCGTAAAACTCGTTCGTCGCCCTCTTTGCGAGCATCTGGGGGCCGGTCACGCAGACCTTCGTCCGGGCGCGCGCGCACCCTTTGAGGAAACGGAAGTGCGTGTCCATCCCGAGCGGGCCTTTCCGGCTCACCTTTTCCCGGACGACCGGATCGAGCATCTGTATGGACGGGTCCAGGTTCCCTATCGGTTTCAACTTTCCGGCCATGTCGAACCCGCCGATCCGCATGGAGAAGAAATTGACCATGGTCTCGCGGCGGAGCTCGCCGTCGGTGACAACGTCCACCCCCGCAACCTCCTGGTCCATGACGGCGGACCGCACGGCGTTATCGTGCGCCTCCGCCAGATCGGCCGGGGCGAAGCCGCCCTGCCGGGCGAGATCCCGTGCCTTTTCGAGCCACGGGGGGAGGGAATAGCTGCCTATGACCGTCGTCGGGAGAAGCGGTAGCCTGTCCATGTCTGTGCTCCGTGGCGCAACCCGGGAAAAAAATAGTCAGGGGGTTGCTCACCCTGACTATTGTTTCTCAATCGAACGGAAACCGCGGTACGGCTATTTCATGGCAAAGCTTATCGTGAATCGATGAACGTCGTTCAGCGCCGAGAAGACGGTGTACGCATAGTCGACATTGATCACGTACGTGTCGAACGGCACCCGCACACCCGCGCCGAACGATCCCCGTTCGAGGGTCGTCTGTATCGGCGCCCGGTACGTTGCCCCGGCATCAATGCCGCTCCCCGAAAGGCCGAACCAGCTGTAGTTGAACTTCCAGCCGGCCCGGACGAAGAACGTCTGGTTGAACCCGAGCTCCGTCCCCGCGTAATAGTACTGCGTCCCGTCCTGCGGCTTCACGATGTCGAGGGCGAGAATCCACTTGGTGATCCCCGCATCCACGGGCGCCATGGAGGTGCCGATGGAGAAGGTCAGCGGGATCGGGGAGGAGTAATCGTAGAACTTCATGTCGCCCCCGAGATTGCAGATCCGCGCCCCCACGCTCCATCCCAGGAGGCCGATGTTGTACACCGTCCCCATATCGAACGCGACCGTCCCCGTCCCGACGCCGTCAATGCTCTCGTGTATGTACTTCACCGACGCGCCCAGCGTAAGGTAGTCGGTGATATACCGGGAGTACGTGATCTGCGTGCAGAGGTCCTGGTAGTTGTACGTGGAGGACGTGTTGTTGTCCGTCACCTGCGCCTGCAGCGTGGGATCGGAGTACCCGTTGTCCCTGTCGGCGGTGATGCCGTTGATGCCGAACGACTGGAACCCGATCCCGATCGTGCCGATGTCGCTCCAGTTGTAGCTGGCGGCGACCGCCTCCTGGGAGAGACCCCCTATCCAGTTGTTGTAGGTGAATGACGCCTGTGCCGACTCATCTCTGAGCGCGACACCGGCGGGGTTCCAGAACATGTTCGTTGCGTCCCCGTTCAGAGACGTGACGGCCGAACCGAGAGCAACCTGGCGGGCCCCCACACCAACCTTGAGGAACGCGGCGCTGTTGATCCCCGCCTTCTGCGTCTGCGCCACCCCGAGGGTCGCGCCGACCGCCAGCAGGAGAACAGCGATAAGCGGTATGACATAGTTACGTTTCATTGTTCAGTCCTCATCAATTGGTGTGGTTATCGGAGAATCGCAAACTGACCCACATGCTTCATCGTGGGCGATTCCACCACATAGATATACACGCCGCTCGCCACTTCGATGCCGTCCTTCGAGAACATATCCCAGAACACGCTTCCCTTGCTGGGATCGTTCGACACGAAGTTTATGACATCGATGATCTGGCCGGCAACATCGAGTATCGTGATCTTGCACTGGGGCGGAAGATTGTAGAACACGAGCTTGTGATCGTACACCTGTGATCGGTTGTCAAACAGGGCCGCCCTCTTGTACGGGTTCGGCCTGACGCCGACCTTGCTCAGGTCCCCTCTCGGGGCGAGCGCGGACGTGACGACCTGCGCGCCGCCGAGGTTTTTCAGGAGCGTCGCGTTGTTCGCCGGATAGTTCGCGTTCGTGTACGCAAAGGGGAACGTATTGAGCCAGAGACCCGTGGCGCCGTTCCGGTTCGTCGAGTGCGTCTCGATCTGGGTTGTCTGGTCGCCGCCCGGCCCTGTGAACGTCCCCGTTTTGTACGCCGAGATATAGTACCAGTACTGGAAGCCGAGGATCACGTCCTTGTCTTCGTACCTGTAGGCATATCCCGTTGTCGTCGACTTTGTAAGAGACGGGACGTTCGCCTTGGGGATTACCGCAAGGAGGTCCCAGGTTCCCCATGTGTCGGGCTGGTACGTCCCCTGCGACGAATTCGTGTTTGTCTTCGTGAACGCATCGAACTTCGGGTTCACCGGCTTGTAGAGGTTCGCCGGACGCGGTCCGACCGTCATCTGGTCCTGATAGTAGTCGACAACCCGCATCCCCTCGTCCAGCCACCGGAGTTTTTTGAACTGCGACGATTTCCAGATCTTGTATCCCGCAAACCCGGCATCGGTCTCGGCAGCCGCGTCCCATTCGAGCGCGACGCTCTTGTTCAGCGTGTTCGACACCTTCATGTTCGGGAGCGGAGGCGTCTTCGGGATCTGGTAGTCGTTCTCATATGCCCACCGGGCCGCGCGGACGGCGCGCTGTATCCCTTCGAGCCTGTACCCCGCCACAGTGGCGAACACGATCGTTATCGTCGAGTCCTTCTTCAGGTCGAAGGGGCCGACGCCCGTGAACATGTCGTCGTCGAAATTCTCCGTATGGCTGCAACCGAGCATCCCTGCCACGCCGGCGGTCCACTTTCCCCAGCCGGTCGGATACGATGTCGTAGCATTCGCAGAACCGTCCTCATACGACGTCTGGTCCATGTGGCCCGTGCTCTTGTAGTCGCCGTTCGGACGCGTGGGAGATCCCTTCGGAACGAACGTGAGCGGAAGGCCCGATGTGCCCGAAGCGAAGTAATTGGGATTCGGGGCGAGGTTGAGCGCATTGAAGTCCGTGTTGTGCGAGAGCTGGCCGCCGTTGGCGTACCAGACGCCCGTCGTAATATAGAACATCTTCCTCGGATCGGAGGCCGAACCGACGAACCAGCTGCTTCCGCCCGACATGTACCAGCCGCGCTGGGCGCCCGTGCCGATCGGGTGGGTCCCGAATATCGTCTGCTTTGACGGAAGGCTCCCCGTGCTGTGGAGCGGTGAAGACGGCAGTCCGCCGCTCTTGACGTCGATCATCACCCATCCGTGGTGCAGGTCCATGTAGTTCTTCGTGGTGCCGCCGTTGAACCCGATATCGACGTTCCCGCTCCCAGGGACCGCATTCAGCGTTGTCGCGCTCGGGAACATCATGCTGAACGCCCAGGGATTCCCCGCACTATCGGGATCATCCACCCACCCCGCCTGGCGCGCGTAGATCGTGGGGACGACGTCGTTGACGCACCGGCCGCCGCACGCGTAGCTGGAAATCGACATGTACGACTGCTCCTGAACCTGGAACGCGAGCGCCTTGATGTCGTGCTTCAGGGCATTGGGATAGGTCGCCGTGTCAGGCTTGCCGTCCATATTCATGTCGAGGAATCCGGTGTTCTTCAACTGAATCTCGACGATGACGAAGTCGTTCAGGTTGTCCCAGTTCGGCGCGGCAAACCCGTGCGCGCGCATTTTGACGTCGACGCCGAGATTCGTCGGCCATGCCGCCTCGTACACGGCATGCTGGCGCGTCGTCCCGTCGGCCCAGATCGGATCGTTTGCGTATTTCCGGGTCGGGTCGCCGGCGCCGGCGAGCGTCGACTTGTACGTCAGCTGCGCGAAGTAGGAGTAATTTGCGACCCCTCCGTTTTCGGCAGAGATCGGAAAGAAGCTCGGATTCCCGCTCGCGGGCCCGCGGTTCCACGTGGAGTCTGGATCGTAGACGAGCACCCACGCGTCTTTGTTCCAGTACGGCGTTATGGGAAACGCCGCGGGGAAGTGCGTCCCCGGTGTCGACCAGGCGCGGTCAAAGTTCCCCATACGGAAGAACGTGCGCACGCCGAGTGTTGCGGCGGTCGTCGCCTCGCCGTAGTAGGGCGTGGTCCCCTGGGGGAGAAACGATTCCCAGACGTCGCCCGCACAGATCACACCCGCTCCACCGTAGTTGAACACGGTTGTCGGAGTGATGACCTGCGCCATGAGCGACGTCGGGACGATCGCCAGCGCGACGAACGCGCATGCGATCAATATCTTCAGTCGGTTATTCATACGAATACCTTTCGTCCCTTGAAAGTGAGGGTGGAATATCATTAGAGGTCAACCCGGATCCCGAAGTAATATTCGCGCGGGATGTCATAGAACCAGCTTCCATCAGAATTCATCGACCGCTTGTAGAGACCCGTGGGATCCGGACCCGTCGCAGCCGTCCCCGCGTAGTACGGGTTCGACAGCGTCGTGCCGTTGCCGTTCGTGGCTTCCCACAGGGCGGCGCCGCTGGCCGTATTGTCGTAGCCGATGATGTTCGTCCAGTTGAAGAAGTTCTTCACTTCCGCGAACACCGCAAAGCGGATGTTCTCAAAGCGGAAACCCTTCTCCAGCTTCACGTCGACCATTTTGTTCCACGGAGCGTTCGCGAGCTCCCTTCCCGCCACGCGCGCATCCAGGGGGTAGTAGATGGGGTAGAAGAACCCGCTCTGGAACGTTCCGAGCGACGAGAGGATGATGTCCTCGGGAAATTCAATGGACAGCAGGTATGTGATCCTGTGTGTCCGGTCATATCCGCCGGTCAGCGTGCTCGCGCCGCCCGCAACGTCGGTCTGCACCTTGTTATAGTACACAAAGTCGCCGAACGGAAGCGTGTTGTTGTATTTCGCGGAGTCCGCAGCCTGGAATGACGTCACATTCGTCTTTGTGGCGTCGCTTCCCGTCCAGCTTGATGCCTTGATGTACGTGTAGGCGTAATTCAGGCGCCCGCTGACGGTGGCAATATCAAAGTACCGCTGCCGGGCCGCCTGGATGCTCACTTCCACGCCGCGCGCATCCGCATACTGGGCGTCGAAATACATCTGCGTCTGTCCGCCCGCGGGCGGGAATATTGCGACCGATGTGTTCGGATTGTAGTTTTCCACGTCGCGCATGTACGCCGTGAAATTCAGTCCCAGTTTCCCGGGGAGGAATTCCCACTGTGCACCGAGTTCATAGTTGGACGATTTCGTCAGCGGCTCGTTCAGCGCGGTGAAGCTCGGGAGGCTTGTCCCGAACACGGTGTAGAAGCTCGAGTACATCCGTGAATACGGGGGAGGAATCGCCTGGCGCGAATAGCTGTAGAAGAGCGCCGCGGTCTCGGAGATAGGATGCGACACGCCGATGCGGGGCGACACGAAGTACATCGGGTCGATGTTCTTGGTCTGCCGCAGGATCGAGTTCGCACGGCGCAGCTGGCCGTCGATCATGATCGTGTCGGGCGTGAACTGCGAAAAGTAATTTGCGTAATCGGGGGCTTTCGGATCCCACCTGTCGCCGCGGAGGCCCAGGTTGATCACGAGCCCGCCGAACTCCATCCTGTCGGACGCATACACGGACATTTCCGTCGGGAAGAACTTCCAGTTATCCACGATCAGGCGGGAACGCGTGTCCATCCCGTCGGCGCCGAGCATTGTGTTCCTGTTGATGTACGAGACCTCGTTGAACTTGAACAGGAATCCGGTCTTGATCTGATGGTGGTAATCGACCTGGCTCGTCAGGTCAGCCCTGACCGTGCGGGCGATCGATTTGGAGTTCTCATAGATGAACATCGGGCGCGTGATATCGGCCTGCCTGTTGCCGATGTTCAGGGGAGCGGCGATCTGGCTCGGGCCGGCTTCATCCCCGATACGGAAGAACTTGCTGAGATCCCCGCCCGACTGGGAGATGTATTTGCTTATCGAGGCGGTGTCGGACATCGTCAGGAAGTCGCCGCTTTCGTTCAGCGCACAGTACCCGTCCCCGTTGCCGTCCGTGAACCCGTAGATGAGGTTATGATAGACCTGGCTCACCTGGACTTCGTAGAACGTGGCAGGCGTCAGCACGTGCGTCAGCTTGACGCTTCCCGTGTAGTCGAGTCCCTGGTTCTGCGGAACGCCTTCAAGGAAATACCGCGCATCGTCGTTGTACGTGGAGTTCTTCCAGTTGAAGAGTTTCCCCTTGTCGTTGACGATGCCGAACACGTTCAGCTTCATCGCGTTCGTGAGGTTGTACGATGTTTTCAGCGTGATGTCGGCCTCGCGGCTCCTGTCGTTCGGGAAATAGCCGTGCGAATCCAGGTATTTTCCCGTCAGGAAGAAACGCCATTCATCCGTAATGGCTCCGCCGACCGATCCGCTGAAATCAAGAAGAGGATGGTTGCCGTTGATGTACTTGCCGGGGTAGTACGAGTACTTCCCCGACCGGATGCTGTCGGTGGTTATGGCACCGGTGAGCGACGTCGGGAGCGAGAAGTGTCCGCTGACGAGGGAGTCCCTCACATGGCGGTTGGACCCGAGGCGCGTGTTCACCGTGTTCTCGTCGGCGAAGTAAACATAGTCGAGGTTGTAGACGTCGGGACCGGCGTGGTGGAGTCCGTTGAACTGGCTCAGGCGCGCCTGGATGCTCCCCGAGAGAGGCCCGGTTCCTTCCTTGAGAGAATAGTTGATCGTTCCCGCGGTTGCAGACTGGACGTCCGCACCCGATGCGCCCGTATTCAGCGAGAACTGCTCGATTGCCGCGAAGTTCATATCGGTCGTCGTGTTCATCTCACCGACGTTGTGGCGGGTGAGGTGACCTGTCGACTGAAGGATACCCTGGTTCGACTGCTCCGTAATGTTTTCGTAGAACTGGTTTGTGATATCGACGCCTTCGACGATCGTCTTCGTCTCCGTGATGCGCCCGCCGCGCACGAACCCGTTGAACGCTCCCGGTGTCGAGTTCAGGAGGTCGATCACGGTGACCGTCGGCAGATTCTGGATTTCATCGGAGGTGACCGTCGTCTTCGTGGACGTGCGGTTCTTGTCCACGACGCGCCGCTCGGCGGTGATGACCATCTCGCCGATCTGGACGTCCTGACTCGTCAGCGTGACGTTCATCTCCACCGTCTGATCCTGCACGATGTCGATCCCATCGATCCGCAGCTTGCCGTAACCGACGGCCGAGGCCTGCAGCGAGTACGTTCCCGGGGGAACGTTCAGTATATAGTAGCGTCCCTGCGCGTCCGCAGCGCCGCCGAGGGTCGTCCCGACCACCAGCACGTTCGCGCCGGGGATGACATCCTTGGTGGAAGCGTCACGAACAATCCCCACGATCTTGCCGTTTGCCGCGAGTGCCGGCGGCGTGGCGGCCGCGGCAATGAGCAGCAAAAGACACAGGAAATGGTACCATCGTTGCCTCATATGGTTCCTCCCTTACTTCTGTGGTGAGTGGT
This sequence comes from Ignavibacteriota bacterium, assembly GCA_003157485.1. Taxonomy (GTDB): domain Bacteria; phylum Bacteroidota; class Ignavibacteria; order UBA10030; family UBA6906; genus Fen-1273. The sequence goes on along the minus strand of PMJQ01000101.1, from coordinate 12,361 downwards.
TCGGTGAATAGTGATCCGATGAATTGCGAGAACTATGCGCAACTGCATTCTGCCGCCGCCCCGGATGGGGCCGGCCGCACGCGCGTGATTTTGGAATGAACAGGATGAGAAGTGAGTCTGCAACCGTGTGTGAATGCGTCAGGCGGATTGCCGGGGAAGCCTGCGTTTCACTATTGGAATGGCGTTTTACCAGAGTGAAAATACCACAATGCCGGTGCTTTGTCAAGTTTTTTTTTCTTCCGCCGTTGCGGTTTGCCGGTCCATTGCCTATGTTGTCCCGCAGATCATGCATGGAACTGTCGTTTCATAAATGAAACCTGAAAGTCGACCATGCGCCTGCGCATCGCGCGGTCAACGTGGGAGTTCGAGACCCTTCCGCTCGACAGGTTCCTTGAGACGATCGCCGCCGCCGGGTTTGATGCTTCGGATATTCACATTCCCTCGCTCCGGGAGTCGCCGGAGGAGACGAGAGCCCTCCACGCACGGATCACGAGCGAAAGCCGGACGCCGGAGGAGCACTGTACCTCCCTGGCCGGACGGTTCGCCCTGGCCGCCCGCTGCGCCCCTGTTCATATCAACTGTCACACGGGAAAGGACACGTTCTCGAAGGACGAGAACCTCGCACTCTTTCGCGAAGCCCTCGCCCTGTCCCGGCGGCACGGCGTCCCCGTCTCCCGCGGTCCCGCACCCCTGTGGCCGACCTGCAGGACATCACGCTCTCTATGAAGGATATGCTGAAGAAGAGTATGGACTGAGGAACACCTCCTCAGGAGAACTTCCGGCACACAAACAGCGTTCACAGCGATCACACACATGACAACCGCTGATCTCACGACAATCGCCGGGCGGAAATACCCCGCGCGGCGCAGGACGCAGAACCTCGTCGGAGGAGCGTCCCCGATTCAGGCGACGCATTTCTCGATGGGGTTCGTGACGCTCGACCCCTCGGGGGGACAGGTCCCGTGGCACAACCAGGAGCAGGAGGAGGTGTATTTCATCGTGGAAGGGTCGGGGGAGATTTGCGTGGGGACGGAGCGGCAGGCGGTACACGGCGGGCAGGCGGTCTACATCCCGCCGGGCGTCTTTCACCAGCTGACGAACACGGGTCCCTCTCCCATGACGATGATCTACTGTTACGGGCCTGCCGGAGACGTGGCGCACTGGCGGCAGGAGCTCGACGGAACCCTGCCAAGGGCGGGAAAGTCCGCGCCGCCGCTCCCCGCAGGAGCAGCGCCGCAATGCACGACGCCGCCGCATCCATAGCGTTCCCGCCCGCGGCGGCGGGACGCTTCGCACCGACATCACAGCGCTCTTCCCCGGCTCATCGGGGGGATGAGCGGTTCACCGGAGAAGAATAATGCACACAATGAAAACCCACACCGTGGGAATCGTGATGAACGGCGTGACCGGACGGATGGGGATGAACCAGCACCTCTTCCGTTCCGTTACGGCAATCATCAATCAGGGAGGGGTGATTCTTGCGGACGGGGAGCGGATCATGCCCGATCCGATCCTCGTAGGCAGGAACGCCGACAAGCTCGAAGCGCTCGCCGCGAAGTCGGGTATCGCCCGGTGGTCGACGGACGTTCACGCCGCGCTGGCGGACCCGCGCAACACGGTCTACTTCGATGCGCAGGTGACAAACCTCCGTGTCCCTGCGGTCAGGGAGGCGATCGACGCGGGGAAACACATCTACTGCGAAAAACCGACGGCGCTGACGACGTCCGATGCGTACGACCTGTACGTGCGGGCAAAAGCCCGGGGTGTGAAGCACGGAGTCGTGCAGGACAAACTGTGGCTCCCCGGGCTCCTGAAGCTGAAAATGCTCATTGATACGGGGTTCTTCGGCAGGATCCTCTCCGTCCGGGGCGAATTCGGGTACTGGGTGTTCGAGGGGAACCCCGTCCCCTCGCAGCGCCCGTCCTGGAACTACAGAAAAGAGGACGGCGGGGGGGTCATATTCGACATGCTCTGCCACTGGCGCTACGTCCTTGACAATCTCTTCGGAGACGTCATTTCTGTGTCCTGCCTGGGGGCGACTCACATACCGGACAGATGGGATGAGCAGGGGGTCCGGTACGAGGCAACCGCGGACGACGCTGCCTATGCGACGATGCTCCTTGCAAACGGCGTCGTGGCGCAGTTCAATTCGTCATGGACTGTCCGCGTGCGGCGGGACGACCTCCTAACCCTCCAGGTGGACGGAACGAAAGGTTCGGCTGTCGCGGGGTTGAGAGACTGCGTCATACAGCCGTACGAAGCCACGCCCCGGGCGGTCTGGAACCCGGACATCCCGAGTCCGATCAACTACTTTGAGAACTGGACGAAGGTCCCCGGCGGGGACGAGTACGACAACGCGTTCAAGGTCCAGTGGGAGCTTTTCCTGCGCCACGTCGTGAAGGATGAGCCGTTCCGCTGGGGGCTTCTGGAGGGAGCGAAGGGAGTCCAGCTCGCGGAGAAGGGGATGGAATCATGGCAGAAGCGGGCGTGGATCGACATACCGCCTCTTGACGGAATGGACGACTGACGACCGTGGCGGACAGGGGAGTCATACTCGCAGACGCGCCATACCGCGACATCAGCAAGGCGCACGTCGACGTGGCGGTGCTCCCCTGGGGAGCTACGGAACCGCACAACCTGCACCTGCCGTACGGCACGGACAACGTGGAGACCGTCGAGATCGCCTCGGCTTCCGCCCGCCTGGCCTCGGAAAAGGGCGCGCACGTCATCGTCCTCCCCATCATCCCGTTCGGCGTCAACACGGGGCAGATGGACCTCCCCCTGACAATAAACATGAATCCGAGCACGCAGCTCGCGGTCCTGGATGACGTCGCCTCCTCCATCGATGCGCACGGCATCCCGAAGCTCGTCATACTCAACGGCCACGGAGGAAACGACTTCCGTCAGATGATCCGCGAGATCCAGTCAAGGCACAGGACGTACCTGTGTGCCGTCGACTGGTACCGGTCGGTCAGCCGGGCCGGTTTCTTCGACGAACCGGGCGATCATGCCGACGAGATGGAGACGAGCCTTATGATGCACATCGCACCCCGCCTTGTCCTGCCGCTCGAAGAATCCGGGAGCGGCAGCGTGAAGGTGCACCGGATCCGGGCGTTCCGGGAGGGGTGGGCATGGGCGCCGCGACCGTGGACGAAAGTCTCCGCCGATACCGGGGCGGGAAACCCCCGCAAGGCCTCCGCCGAAAAAGGACGCGCGTACTTCGACGCGGTCACACACTCCCTCGCGGATTTTCTCGCCGATCTCTCCGCAGCCGATGTCAACGACATGTATGTCTGACCCCCCCGCGGGGGACCCGGGCTCTCTATTATATACGGAACGGGGGCCGCGCTTTCCGCCGCGCAGAGTGTTAACGTCTACGTCGACGTGCCGAAGTCCGAAGCCCAGTTTCCCTTGCGAACGGGGAGTTTCACGAACCTCGGCGCGCGTTCGAGCCTACCCCCCCCGAGGGCTCCGTGACCGTGAACCCCACGGGACGGCCCCGGCGCGGAGATTCAACAGAGAGGACACGGCGAACGATGAATTCCGGAAATGCTGACAAAGGTTCGGCGCTGTACGTCGCAATGCTGAGCGCGGTTGCCGCGCTCGGCGGGCTGCTATTCGGATACGACACGGCGGTGATCGCCGGAGCGATAGGATTCCTCCGCACCCACTTTGCGCTCGACGCCGCATCCACGGGGTGGGCGGCGTCCAGCGCGCTCCTGGGGTGCCTTGTCGGGGCCGGGATCGCCGGGTACACCGCCGACCGGATCGGACGAAAAAAGGCCCTTCTCACGGCCGCGGTCCTCTACGTCGTCTCGGGGGTCTGGTCCGCCCTCCCTTCAACGATCGCCGAATTCTCCGTGGCGCGCATACTCGGCGGCATAGGGATAGGGACAGCGTCAGTCGTCTGCCCGCTGTACATCGCGGAGATTTCCCCCGCCGGGAGACGGGGACGGCTCGTGACATTCAACCAGCTTGCGATCGTGATCGGGATACTCGTCGTATACTTTGTCAATTATTTCATCGCGGGGCTCGGGAGCGATTCCTGGAACGCCAGCACCGGGTGGCGCTGGATGTTCGGATCGGCGGCGATACCGGCGACCGTGTTTTTCTTCCTCACGCTCTTGATCCCGGAAAGCCCGCGCTGGCTCGCCGAGCACGGGAGGCACGATGAGGCCCGGGAGACGCTCGTCCGGGTCGGCGGGAGCGTCCAGGCCGATGCCGAGCTCGCGGCGATCACCGAGGCGCTCCGGGAGGAGCCCGTCTCTTTCTCCGGACTGCTGCAGCCGGGATTCCGCACCGCGTTTCTTATCGCCGCCGTCATGGCGATCCTTCAGCAGGTGACGGGAATCAACGTGTTCATGTACTACACGCCGGAGATATTCAAACAGGTTGGATCCGGGACGAACACCGCGCTCCTGGAGACGATCTCCGTGGGAGGGATGAACCTCCTCTTCACTCTCGTCGCGTTGAGACTTGTCGACAGGTTCGGCCGGAAGCCGTTGATGATCATCGGCGCCGCCGGGATGACGCTCGCACACGCCGGGCTCGGCATCGCAGCGTACAATAACATACTCGGGACCTGGGTGCTCATCCTCGTGCTGGGATTCATCGCGTTCTTCGCGATGTCGCTCGGGCCCATCGTCTGGATCATCATCGCCGAAGTATTTCCCACAAGGATACGCGGAAGGGGAATGGCGATCGCGTCCCTCCTCCTCTGGGGAACGAACTACGTCGTCTCACAGACGTTTCCGATGATCAACGAATCCCCGTGGCTTGTGGCGACGTTCGGCCATGCGTTTCCGTTCATGCTCTACGGGTCGTTCTGCCTCCTCACGGTGTTTTTTGTCCTCGCCGTTGTCCCGGAAACCAAGGGGAAGTCACTTGAGGAAATCGAAAAACTGTGGAAGCGCTGAAGGGAAAGATCACGATGCATACTCTGCAGCGTCTGATATTCCCCGCTCTCACAGCGTTTGTCATCCTACGGACATCCGCGCCCGCACAGGGGGGACCGCCTGCCGTTGACTTCCGTTATGCCCCCGCAACGCACCTCACGGCGATCTGTTTTCCCGCAGACTGGCAGAAGACCGAGATCACCGAGCGCGGTTCGCTCGGGTACGATTTCGGCCCCGGGCCCTACGCGCGTCCTCTCACGGAGATTTCCCTCGGAGCGAAGGAGGTCCCCCTTTCCCCCGGTGAGCCCTCCATACGGGATCCCCGCGTGCCTGTTGCGACGATTCGGCTGAACGGAGACGGAGCGGGCGCGGCGCTGGAGGAGTTTGCACTGGACGGGAAGACGGCGGCAGCCTCCTCGTCGACGTTCAGTTCGGGGAGAATCCGCCGCGACGGGGGACTCACGGGCGCCGCGGGATGGGCGGATCCCCCCCCAGGATGCGATCCTGCGTTCCGGAACGTCGCATGGGGAACGAATAGGCCGGTGCTCTACCGGGTACGCGTCGCGCCGGGGAGCGCGCGGCGTATCGCGCTCGGCTTTTGCGAGCCCTACAAGAGGACGAGAGGTCAGAGAGTGCTTGAGCTGCGCGTCGAGGGGGCGGCGCCCCTGACGATCGACGCATTGAAGGACAACGAAAAGAACAGACCGTACGTCTACTTCCTCGACGGACGCGACGTGAACGGAGACGGGGAGATCACGGTCGAGGTGCATGCGTCGCCCGTCGGCGTCGACCCGAACGTGATACTCAACGCATTCTGGGTATTTCCTGCCGGCACGAGCATCACGGAGGAGGAAGTGATCCGTGGAGAGGGTTCCCGGAGGGCCGAGATCTCATGGAGCTGCGGACTGGAGAACGAAATGGGAGCGGCCTCCACGCGCGTGGACGGGATACGGGCCGTATACACGGGGAGACCGGTCACCCCGATCGTCATCGTCCGCACGAGGCGGACAGTATCGTTCAAAGACGGCATCCTCGGCAACCCGGGACGTCCCTGGGTCGTCGCCCGCCCCAGGTTCACGCGTGCAGCGAGGGAGGGGAACATCTGGAAGCTCGAGCTTCCGTTTGGAACCCGCCGTGCGGACGTGTACGTCCTGCACGGGGGAGATCCTCAGGCGACCGCCGCACGTCTTCCGGACCTCGATCACGCGCTGAAGGAAACGGAGCGTTTCTGGAAGACAGAGGCGCGACTCCCCTTCGGCAGGATCACGGTCCCCGACAGCGGCATACAGTACGTTCTCGATGCGAGTATACGTGATCTCTACCAGATCGCGGAGCGGGTTGACGGGGGGTTCCAGTTCCAGCCGGGGCCGAGCGTCTACCGCGGACTCTGGATTCATGATGCGTCGTGGGACGTGCAGACCGCGCTGGCCCTCTCCGACACGGGGTCGGCGCGCACGTGCGTCGAATCGATGCTCCGGTTCCAGTGCGCAGACGGCCGGATATTCCTGAGCGAGCCGTTTCCGATGATGCGCGAGACCCCGCTCACACTCTATGCGCTCTGCCGGTACGCCGCTGTTTCGGGCGACGCCGCTTGGCTGAAGAACCGGTTCAACAAGGTGAACGCGGCGGTCGGCTGGATACGGAGGACCCGAGCGCTGACGCTCGCCGACCCCTCTTCAGCCACGTACGGACTGTTCCCCCCCGGGTTCACAGACGGCGGGATAGGGGGTATCTCCGCGGAGTACGGAACGACGTTCTGGTCATTGAATGCGCTTCAGGCGGCTGCCGGCGCGGCTGCCACGCTGGGTATGCCGGACAGCGCCCGGTCGTGGAGTACGCTCTCCGGCGACCTCATGGAGTCGTTCAGAAAGGCGTCGGCACGCGACGCGCGACGCGATTCATCCGGCAATCTCTACCTCCCGATGAGGGTCGGCGATACATCGCGCGCGATAACCCCGCAGCAGGCAAACTGGGGGATACTCGACGCCCAGGCGTTCGGTCATCTCTTCCCGTACGCAGACCCGCTCCTGAACGGAACGCTTGCAATGCTCGACTCGAGGATGACGGAGGGGGTGCATCAGGACGTCGGATGGTTGAGAGGGGGAGTGTGGCCTTTCTTCACCGCACAGGAGGGGATCGTGCACGTGTACCAGAGGAACTACGCGCGTGCGGAAGCGAACCTGTATGCGGTCGCAAACCATGCCACGCCGCTCGGCACCTGGCTTGAAGAACAGCTCCCCATCTCGGCGGGGACACGCACATCGGGGGACGCTTCCGATGCGACCGCCGGCGCGCTGTTCATACTTCTCCTGCGCGACATGATCGTCAACGACAGGACGGACACGCTTGAGATACTGGGGGGCGTTCCCTCCGCATGGTACAGGAGTGGTGCCCGGCTCACGCTGAACGGCGTGCTGACGGATTTCGGCCCTCTCACGCTTGCCGTGAAGGTCTCCCCCGGAGGACAAATGTGCACGCTCGAGGGCTCCCCCCTTTCCCGCGGAAAGGGGGTGAGCGTCCGTATCGTTCTCGCCGGGCTGAAAAGCGCGGGGTTCACCCGTCCCGACGGGAGGGAACTTCCAGGCGCAATCGAAATTCCCGCGGACCGGGCGATCCGGATGTCATTCGCGGCCGCTCACCGATGACGGGACGTGTGCAGGACGCTCTCAACAGGAAAGGAATGGCAATGCGCATCGGCATACTCTGTTCGCTCTTCATCTGCCTGTCGCTCTCGAATGCGGCCGCTCAGACGGTCACCGCCGAAGACATGGCCGCGCGCGTCAAAATGGAATTCGTTCATGCCTGGGATGGATACAAAACGTACGCCTGGGGGCATGACGGGCTCAGGCCGGTGAGCAAGACGTCGTACGACTGGTACGGCACCCCCTTCTACCTCACCGCACTGGAAGCCATGGACACGATGACGCTCATGGGACTGCATGAGGAGGCCGACAGCACGCGGGAGTTCATCGCCACGCACCTGTCGTTCGACAAAGACGTCTACGTCGACGTGTTCGAGTTTACGATCCGGATCATGGGGAGCCTTTTGACGAACTACCAGCTCTCCCGCGATCACCGGCTCCTCGATCTTGCCGACGACCTGGGGAGGCGGATGCTCCCCGCGTTCATCACCGGAACAGGGCTCCCGTACCGGGAAGTCAACCTGAAGACCGGCGCGGTGCGGGGCGAATTAAGCAATCCGGGGGAGGCGGGGACGCTTCTCGTCGAGTTCGGCTCGCTCACCGCGATGACGGGAAAAGGGGCATATTATAACAGCGCCAAGATCGCCCTCCTTTCCCTGTACAGGGCGCGCTCGGAGATCGGCCTTGTGGGGGAGGGGATCAACGTGACGACGGGAGAATGGACGAAGACCGACAGCCACCTGAGCGCGTGCATAGACTCCTATTATGAGTACCTGCTGAAATGCGCATACCTGTTTGACGATTCCGACTGCAAACAGATGTGGCTGACGTCGTATGAAGCGGTAAACAGGTACCTTCTCGACTCGAGCGCAACAGGCTACTGGTACGGCCATGCGGACATGAACACCGGCAAGAGAACGAAGACATGGTTCGGCGCGCTCGACGCATATTTCCCCGCCTGCCTCGCTCTCTTCGGAGACATCGACAGGGCGGACCGGCTGATGAAATCCTGTTTTACGATGTGGCGCAGGTACGGCATCGAGCCGGAACAGTACAACTACGTGACGGGGAAAGCCGAGAAGCCGCGATACTATCTGAATCCGGAGATCATGGAATCGGCGTATTACCTGTTCCAGAGAACGCATGACCAGATCTATCAGGACATGGGGAAGGTATTCCTTGACAGTCTCGTGACGTACTGCCGGACGGAGGCGGGGTACACGGAGCTGGACGACGTCGTGACGAAAACGAAGAGAGACCGGATGGAGCCGTATTTCATGGCCGAAACGATGAAATACCTGTATCTCCTGTTCGCTCCCTCCGAAATACTCCCGTTTGACAAGGTCATATTCAACACGGAAGGACATCCCATAACCAAGGCGTGGTGATGAGCGGACTCACAAGAAGGGATTTTTTCACCGTCGTGGGGCTCGGCGCCCCAGGGGCGCTCCTCGTGAACGGGAGAGCGGAGAGGATCCCGTCCGGGCATACGCAACTCCCCCGGATCCCCGGCCCTCCGGTGACCGGCAAGGAGATGGACCTCTCCCCCGCCGCATGGATCTGGTACCCTTCAGAGCGGACGCTCCCGAATACGTTCGTCTTCTTCAGGAAGCAATTCACGCTAAATGCGCCCGTGCGCCGGGCATCCGGCTGGATTTGCGCAGACAGCAGGTACCTTCTTCACGTCAACGGCGAACGGGTGCAGTGGGGCCCGGCTCCTTCCGATCCGCGCTGGATGGAGGTCGATCCCCTCGACATCACGGGCCGGCTCCGTGAGGGGGAGAACGTGATCGCCGCGACGGTCCTCTACTACGGACACGGTGACGGCACCTCCCCCGCCGGCAAGCCGGGATTCATATTCAGGCTCGACGTCGAGACGGAGGAGGGCGCTCTTACGCGGATCGTCTCCGACTCCTCATGGCTCTCACTCCCGGCCCGGTCATGGCAGCCGGGTCATTACAAGAGGTGGTACGTCCGCTCTCTCCAGGAGGAATTCGACGCGCGTCTCTACCCCGCAGGGTGGGAGACGCCGGAGTTCACACCCGGGCCCGCATGGTCGCCTCCCATGGTGCTTCCCGATTCTTCCGCCGATGCAACGCCGATCGCATCCGGATACAACGAATACGCGCTTGATCTGCGCGGGGATGCCGCACACTGCGGGCTCCGTCCTAGGAGCATACCGCTCATGCGGGAATCCATTGTTCCCGCACAGAGCCTTTCGTCGTCGTTCTTCGTCTCCTGGCGCGCGAGGCCGGAGGAATATTTCGAGATGCTCACGCCCGGCGCGTACACCGCGGAAGGACGCGCGCCCGCCCGGGCCGCCGGTGATCACACGTGGAATGTCACGCTCGAGGAGGGGAAGGGATCGGTCCTGACGTTCGAGTTCGCCCGGGAGTCAATCGGCTGGCCGACATTCTCCATCGACGCCCCCGCGGGGACGATCGTGGAACTCATGGTGCAGGAGCATCACGATCCCTCGCGCGCCATACTCCTCAACACGCACTATCATGCATGGGCGAGATTCACATGCGCCGGGGGGCTGAACAGGTTCGCAACGTTCGATTACGAGGCGGTCAAGTGGCTCCAGCTCCACATACGGGGGGGGAGCGGGACCGTCACGGTCCGGGACGTCGCGCTGAGGGAGCGCTCGTACGCATGGAAGAGGACCCCGGCGGTCGCGACGAGCGACGCGACGATCAACCGGGTTGTGGACGCGGCGGTCAACACCGTCAACAATTCGGTACAGGACCTCGCCGTGGACGGGATGGGACGGGAGAGGCAGCAATACAGCGGCGACGGAAGCCACCAGCTCCATGCCNNTACAGCGGCGACGGAAGCCACCAGATGCACGCCGTCTATCTCGCGTTCGGCGAGATTGCCGGGCCCGCGCGATTCCTGAAGACGTTCAGCCAGGGGATCACCGAGGAAGGATTCTTCCTTGACTGCTGGCCCGCGTACGACCGGCTTGCGCGGCTCTGGGAGCGGCAGATGCACCTCTCCGTGTGGGGGCCTCTTCTCGATCACGGCGTCGGATTCGTGTTCGACTGCATGCACCATTATCTCTATACGGGGGACCGCGCGGCACTCGAAGAACCGTTTCCCCGCCTCCTGAAATTCTTCACGNNCAAACAGTGCGCGTTCAATCTCTATACCGCCGCGATGCTGAGGCATGCGCTGGCTCCGCTCGCCCGTGCGTTCGGTGAACGGGAGTGGGAATCCGAAGCGCTCGCGTTCAGCTCGGAGATACTCGCACGGACACAGGAGGTGTTCTGGGACGGGGCCGAAGGAATCTACGTGGCGAACCGCCCCTGGGCGGCGGAAGAGGGTGAACTCCGGACGTGCGACAGGTCGCTCGCACTCGGGATACTCTACGACCTCTGCCCGGCAGGACGCTCCGCGAAGTCGCTCTCGATTCTCGCCGAGTCCCCGCCCTCGATGGGGTCCTCCTACCCCGCCAACGCGTGCTGGAGACTCTGGGCGCTCGCGAAAGGGGGGCGGCCGGACGTGATACTGAACGACTTCCGGACCCGGTGGGCCGCCATGGACTCGGTGAAGTTCAACAGCACGCTCCAGGAATTCTGGAACGAGAAACCGGATTCGGGGTCCGTCATGAGCCACTGCTGTCCCGCCCCGCTCTACATGATGTACATGGGGATCGCGGGGATCCAGCCGCTCGAACCCGGATTCACGCGGTGCATGGTGCGCCCGCAGCCGGGCGACCTGGAGCATGTCGCGCTCGTCGCCCCCACTGTGCAGGGAGATCTACGATTCTCGTCGGACGGGAGAAAGGGGGCCCGACAGCTCTCCCTCACGATGCCCGCGGGATGCACCGGAGAGCTTACGGTGGACAGCAGGGAGTCGCTCCCGCTGGCGGCGTGGCCGTCGGCGGGCGAGATCGGACTCCGGAGATACATGCTCCCTCCCGGGAGCATCACGGATGTGACGCTCAGATACACATAGGAGAAGGGATGGGAACACTTCACGATGCGCGCGTGTCTCTGCTCGTGCTGATATGCGCCAGTCTCTCCGCCGCACAGACGACAAAGAAGCCCCTTTCGCATGATGTGTACGACGGATGGATACGGATTACCGGGGAGACTATCGCGAACGACGGGCGGCATGTCATGTACACGCTTGAGCCGGGGGAGGGGGACGGGCGGCTCATCATCTCTCCCGGAACGGTGGGACGTCCGGACNNTGCACAATCAGGCCCTTCTTTTCCGCCATAAAGAAAGCCCGTGACGACAAGAAAAAGGGGGACGACGCGCCGAAGGACTCGCTCGGCATCATCAATCTCTCGACGCACGAAGTCCAGAGAATCCCCCGCGTGAAATCATTCAAGCTGCCGGAGAAGGGTTCCGGGTGGGTGGCCTATCAGCTCGAGAACACGCTTCCCGATACCGCGAAGAAGAGCCGTGNNGGGCAAGGGAGACGCATCCGACGACAAGGGGGAGGAAAAGAAGGAGGAGAAAGGGACAACGGTCGTGATGAGGGAGCTCTCGAGCGCACGGGAATACCAGTTTCCCTGCGCGCGCGACTACGCGCTGAGCCGGGACGGGAAGCATCTCATCGTCGCCACGAAGGGGAATGACAGCACCGCCGCTCCGGGGGTCATCGTCTTCTCCACCGCCGACAGGAGGACAGACACGATCGCGATCGGGAAGGGATCGTACCGCCAGCCCGCATGGGACGACGAAGGGACGCAGGCGGCGTTCGTCGCGGACAGGGATACGTCGAAATCCAAACAGCGGTTCTTCTCTCTCTACTACTGGAAATCCGGTCAGGACAGCGCACTTCGCGTCGTCGACACGCTCACGCAGGGGA
>PMJQ01000136.1 GCA_003157485.1 Ignavibacteriota bacterium | reverse complement strand
GCCGCCGACGCCGGCGCCGGTGAGCTCGAACTGGCCCGGGGGGAGCATCCCGCGGAGCTGCGTGATGTACCCTGTCGGGCCCACGCCGATTTCGGTGATCGAGTCTCCGAAGAAGATAACGTGCCGGGGAGCGGGGGACATCATGAGCGACGTAAGGGCCGTCGCACAGACGAAAGCGCTTGCAAGAATCTGTCGCATCGAAGGTTCCTCTGTTGGTGGGGAGTGCCGTGCCCGGATAATCTAACCCAAAGAGTTCGCATTTCCAATCTTGATTCTTTCCCCTTTGTTTCCTGGTTTCATCGGCGCTTCCTCACAACCCGGTTGAAACAACACCAGGAGTCCTCCCGTTGCCAGGTTTGCTTGAGACCCTGACAAGCTTGTGAACAAGGTTCTTGCGTATTCCTATGAAAACCTTGCGCCGGGGAGGAGAGTCATCCTGGGGAATTTTCATCCGAGGAATCCCGCCAGAGAATTCATGGACTACGTGCTTGAATGGAACCTGATCCACAGGACGGAAGCGGACATGAACCGTCTGTTCGAACATTCGGTGTTCGGCAGGCCGTGCTCCAGGATNNGACGGCAACCCTGGGCGGCGGATGTTTCTGGTGCGTGGAAGCGGTGTTCGAACGGCTTCAAGGGGTGAAATCCGTCGTTGCGGGATACGCGGGGGGGACGAAGGACAAACCCACGTATGAGGATGTCTGCTCGGGAAAGACCGGACATGCCGAAGTGGCTCAGATAACGTTCGATCCCCGGATCATCTCGTTCGGAGAGATCCTCGGAGTGTTCTGGGCGGCGCACGACCCCACGACGCTCAACCGGCAGGGCGCGGACGTCGGCGATCAGTACCGGTCAGTGATATTCTATCATGACGCTGCACAGAAAGCCGCCGCAGAAGAGTCCCTCCTGAAGGCGGGCAAGGAGTTTTCATCCCCCATCGTGACGGCAATCGAACCGCTCACAAAGTTCTTCGAGGCGGAGGAATATCACCAGGATTACTTCAGGAACAATCCCCGCGCCCCGTACTGCATGTTCGTCATTAAACCGAAGCTGGAAAAACTCAGCCACGCCGGACGCTGACGGTGCCGGAGATAGACGGCGCCGGAAGCCGCCTCTTTGCATCTCACGTTCCCGTTGAGTAGATTCCTCCCGTCCACTCACACATCCTCGGGCGCTCATATCATGGCGGATTCAGCATCTCCTCCCCGCCGGAAGCACCGGCTTCTTCGCTGGCTCCTGGCGATTCTTCTCATCCCCGTCCTCCTCTTTGCCCTCTACACGTGGGTCACGCTCACGTGGAGCTATTCGCACGGCGAAAGGGCGGGATACGTCCAGAAATTCTCTCAAAAAGGGTGGGTCTTCAAGACATGGGAGGGGGAGCTGGCGATGGTGTCCATGCCGGGGACGACGCCGGAGAAATTCTACTTCAGCGTCAGGAACGATTCCGTCGCCGCGCGCATCAATGCGGCGCTCGGCGAGCGGGTGGCTCTTGCGTACGAGCAGCACACCGGCATCCCGATGAACTGGTGGGGCGAGACGGAATACTTCGTGACCGACGTCAGGGTTCTCGCCGCTCCGGTCCAACCCTGAGAAGAACGGTGCCGTGACGCGGTACGGCGAGAGTAATTCCTGCGGGAAATTCCCCGAGGTCCTTCTGGCGCCACAGGTCACGGACTTTCTGCGTCCCCTTCAGTCCCAGATCCGCCCATGAGACGCCGGCGTCTGATTTCCACTTCCCCCTGTTAAAGAGGCCGACGGCCTTCGACCCGTCTTCCAGCTCCTTCGCCCAGACCTCGATATCCCCCTCCGCCCTGACCCGCGACGCCTGCCTCCCTGACGGGTCCTGGCTCACCTCGAGAACCTCGTCGTTGCAGAGGAGGCTTGCGGTGAAGTCGTCGAGCTGCGTCATGTCGCAGCCGATGAGAAGCGGGGCCGACAGGAGACACCAGAGCGTGATGTGCGTGTACTGTTCGTTCGGCGTCAAGCGCGTGGGGTGGAGCTGCGGTCCCCATCCGACCTTCCCGACGACGAGCATGTCCGGATCGTTCCAGTTCCCCGGTTTCGCATACCTCTCGTGCCCCGCCTGAGCGAAGCCTATCCCCGACATGCTCTCCCATGTGTCTTCGATGTCGCCTGTTGTGCGCCAGGAATTCCCGCCGACCTCACCCCCCCATTCCCAGACATTCCCCATGCCGTACTGGCAGAGGCTGAAGACGATGTCGCGGTGTACCTGGTCGAGCGCGCGGCGCATGACTCGGTACGGCTTCTCGAGTCCCTCGAGCGTCCTCCCCTTTTCGATCGACCCGTAGGAACACCAGTCGTATTTGAGGTAGTCGATCCCCCACGCCGCGTACTGCGCCGCGTCCTGCGTTTCAAATCCGTAGCTCGCCGTGAAGCCCGCGCATGTCAGCGGGCCGGGAGAGGAGTAGATCCCGAGCTTCAACCCCCTGCCGTGGACGTAGTCGCCGAGCGCCTTCATGCCCGGGAATTTCTTGTTCGTGTTGATCATTCCGCCGGGCGTGCGCGGCACCCCTGCAAGGAGCGAATCGGCGGACTCAGGCTTCACTTCCCAGCAGTCATCGATGTTGATGTATGTCCACCCGTGGTTGATGAGTCCGCTGCGGACCATCGCATCGGCAGCGGCGCGGACCTTTGCGTCGTCGACGGCCGATGCGAAACAGTTCCAGCTGTTCCACCCGAGCGGCGGCGTGAGCGCGATCTTCTCTCCCGCGGCGATCGTGAGGACGCGTTCGGACGTCCCCCGGCTGTTTGTTGCACGGAGGGTGACCCTGTGTGTACCCGGGCCCGCAAGCGTGCCGGTGATTCGTCCCGTAAGGCTGTCGAGTGTGAGCCCGCGTGGGAGTCCTGCTGCGGAGAACCGGATCGGCCGCGTCCCCGTGGCGGCGATCGCATACAGGAACGGGTTCCCGGGGCGCACGCCGAATACTCTGGCGCCGTTGATCCGCGGGAAGGGGGACTCACGCGGGGTGAGTATGATGGGAGTGACGTCCTTTCGGCGGGCGTCGAGGTATGCTGCACGGATCGAATCCAGCCCCGAACCCGACGATACCGTGCGTGACCTGAGAAGGCCGGCGGCGCGCTCCGCGGGGGAGTCGAAAATCGTTGACACCGCATACCGGCGTGCGAGCTCCGCGTAGTCTCCCGGCGTCCACCCCGAAGACCATATGCTGTCGGCCGATTCCCATGCAATCTCCTCCTTTACGCTGTCGGAGGGGAAATCGCGCGCGGCGAGCCGCATGAGCTCCCTCAGCGTCCGGTTCTCGACCGCGAAATAGAACCCGAAGTCCCCCTGCCCGTTGTTGATCTTCAGGAGCAGTCGGTGCTCGCCGCGGCCGAGCCTGAGCTCGAGCTCTTCCTGGTCCGCCTGCGCCCCCCTGTAGATATCATGCTGAAGGATGAGCTTCCCGTCGATCCACACCTTGATTCCGTCATCGCTCCCGAGCGAGAAACCCACTGTGGTGTCCTGCCCCGCGGACACCGTCCGCGAGAGGAACATCGCGCAATAATCTGTCTGGTCAAAGAGGACGACCGTCCCGTCGTGCCACTCCGGCCTCGCTTTCCAGCGGAGCGAACCCTCGTAGGTCTTCCCGGGGGCGAACTCCGATTCGGGGGGGAACACCTCCTTGAATGAGTCCTTCGTCTTTCCAATGAACGGGCCTATCGAGCTCCACTCCCCGTACACCACAGGGGGAGGACCTCCCCTCTCGCTGTGCGCGTTGAGGGATTCAATCGAGGCCTGGAGCGTATGCTGCCAGGTGTCCAGCTTCCGGTAATAGGACGGGTCCTGCGCGGCGGCGGAGAAGCAGACAACGCATAAGAGTGCGGAAACGAGGCATGAGCGGGTCATCGTGTTTACCCTGGTTGTGCGGATCGGTCAGTTCGTATGCGGGTTCCCGGGGAACGGTTTCTCCATTGTGAATCCCCAGACCTTCGGCTCCTCGCATATGACTGCTGCGGAAAAAATGTAGAAGACGTAGTCGTACGTCTGTTTCGGGATCTTATCCCTGTTCTGCGTCAGAAATCTCCAGAAATTTCTGTCGCGCGGATTGTCGGGCATTTCACGGATCAGCCCCCGGACGACATTGTGCCCCCAGTTGTACGAGGCGATCACGAGAAGCCCCGAGGCCTGCGCTTCCGTGTTGTACATGTCGCTTAGGTATTTCGCCGCCGCCTGCGTCGACTTCGTGACGTCCTGGCGCTCATCCCGGGGGTCCGGTTTGGAAACCGTTATCAGCGGACCCGTTTTGAGTCCGTACTGCAGAGCCGTCGCGGGCATGAACTGCCACATCCCCTTGGCAATGCCGAACCGGGTCTCCGGTCCGACGACCGTGGAATCGAATTCGCTCTCCTGGAGTGCAAGGTAGAAGAACAGGGGAGGGAGGTCCTGCGCGATCATCGCCTGCGCAATCCTCGAAGGGTAGCCCTTCTCCTCCGCACGCGCAATCGCCTGTCTGAGCCTCGGCGACTTCTTCCAGAGGTCGATATAGTTCTCCACCTCATCGACAAAGTCGGGGGGCATGCCGATCTCGCACTCCCCGAAGACCCGCGCGACATGGTAAATCGATTTCTGCTTTTCGTCCATGTCTTCGGAGTAGATCCCGAGCTCCCCCACGAGCTTTTCGTACGTCGCCATCAGCGCCTGGCGCTTCTCGAGATATGTGCCCGATGCCGCGTGTGCGGCGGTGTCGCCGGGGGCGCTGCCGAGCTGCTTTTTGAGCGATGCATACGCAATATCCAGCGCCTTCATCTGGTAAAACGCCTCCTGCGCCAGGGCTTCCTGTTTCTGCACCTGGAAGTGTTTATATACGGCGTACGCGCTCGCAATGAGCGCAACGACCGCCAGGCCGATGATGATCCGGATGTATTTCCGCGAGATCGTTTTTTCCCGGACCAAGACCTTCAGCCTGATGAGCCGTGTCCGTTCCCCTGCATCGTCCTTTGCGTCCGGGTCCTTCAAATACTTGTCGACGAATGCGGTGGGGGAGAAAAGGGATTTCAGTACCGTCCTGTCTCCCTCGCCCGAAGCACCCTCCACCTCGAATGTCAGGAGCGGTCCTGTCCGGCCGAGTATCAATTTCGTCCTCGCGCCGAGCTGGAGCTTTGTGATCTTTTTCCCCCCGCGGAACGTGCCGTTGGTACTGTTGAGGTCCCTCGCCCACCACCGGTCTTTCTCGTAGTACACTTCCATGTGGACTTTGCTGACTGCGACGTCTGTCAGACGGACCTGGCACTCGGGATCGCGTCCTATCCTGAAGCTCTTCGTGAATTCGAACTTCAGGGGTTCATTTGAACCTTCGGCGGCGGTGAGTGTAATTTTGGGTACGGTGCCGGGCTCGGCGATGGGTACTGTTCTGGCGTCCATTGGTAGGAGGTAGGCTGGTGGGGGATATTATAGGTGTTTCGGGCCAACAATGCAAAGAGGAAATTGTTTCCCCCCGGTGGTAATATGTTCTCCCGCAGGTCGTGATTTTGGCGGATAACCCGCCTAAATGTGCGATTCTCGAACCGGTCCGAAGTGGCTCAATTCTTGCAACACATCCAGCAGATCATTGGAATGCGGCACGTGGTATCATCCCGGGGGGGAATTAATGTCTGAAACGGTCATTGCACTTCGCTCGCTTGCGCCTGTCATATATGGCTCAACGGCGTTTGTGGTCCTGGTCTTCGTATTTCAGTCTTTCGGGATCGATATCGTAAAGCACGTCAGCGCATTCGCTCTCAAGCTCACATATCGAAGTAAGGTCAGCGGAACTGGTGCCTGAACCGCACTTGTAGAAGGGGATCCACCAATGAATACGCCACCACTGCAGGCCCCCTCCGGCTTGCTGCAATCAGTAAAACGCTATCCGGGCGTTGAGGTCCTGTACCACGTCGCCTATTATCATGCCGCCCGCGTGGGGTACCAGGACATCGTCTCACGATCCCTTCACGACTTCAAGGATGGGTGTGAGCCGCAGGCTGCACGGTGGATTGCGCTGGCGGCCCCGAGAGTGTGCGGGAAATTGGAATTCGACGTTGTCGTCCGCTCCCTGGCGGCGGGGGAATTGAAGGCGTCGCCGGGCACTCCGCTTGACCGGCTTTGTGAGGCGATCGCTGGCGGCAGCGGTGCAATGTATGAGCCCGCGCGGCTCGAAAAGGAAAAGCTTGTCCGGGCAATGACTTCGCTGGGGGGGAGGGCTTTGCGCCAGAAGGAGTTGGACGGCGTCTACCGGTTTGACGGTTCCGGTCTCGCCCGAGATGTACGGATACTCGTTGTTGACGATATCGCAACGACGGGGGCGACGCTTGAAGCGGTGAGCCGTGCAGTCAGAAGGGCGCTTCCCGGCGCAGTCGTCACCTGTTTTGTCCTGGCGCGGGTCGAAGCCCAGCTCCAGAACAGGCATCTGGACCCGAACTACTTCCTCAAGGGCGTCCAGGCGGACCAGGCCCGCATTTCAACGCGGATGTCACCCGCCGCCATGGCACAGCCGTCGGAACATCTCAAAAAGTCCGCGCGGATGCCCGCGCCCGGTGCGGGGCCGGCCTCGGGACCCGACACGCAGAGGCTTCGTGGAGCCGCCCTCCCCGTTCAGCACGCAGTTGTTCCGGCGAAGGCGGTCTCTTCGGAAAGCCCGGGGAGGATCAGGCAGGGGCTTCATACGAGGTTCTACGTGATCGGCCTTCTCATGTCGCTTCTCCTTCTCGGAGCGACCGTACTCATCCCGGTGAAGAAGGAGCCGTCGCCCCCCACGTCGCAATTTGTCCAGCTTGTGAATCAGAATGAAATCAAATCGCCGGAACCAATCCCCGAGCGGAGACCTGCACAGCCCGCTTCGCAGACCGACGGGAAGCCGGCAATTGTCACGGTTCCCAGCACGGGGCTTCGCACAAGCCATTCGATGGAATCGCGCATCATTCCCCAGACCACCGTGCGTCAGAAGGAACGGGTCGATATAATCCGGAGATTTTCTTCGCAGACAGGTCCGGACTGGATACTCGTCAGGACCAAGTCGGGAACTCTCGGCTGGGTTGTCGCGTCTGTCGTCAGAGAGTTGCGTGGGTAGCCGGCTGCGGTTGGGGGACTGCTTCCGGCCCGGAGGGGCGCCACTGTTGTCCGGCGCCCCTCCTTGATTTTTAAGTCCCGCCCTCTTCTGGCGGGCCTCTTTTGGTCCCGGCGCCTGCGGCGCCGCAGGCGCCGCCTTTCGGCGGAAGCTTTTTTTTTGACCGGAAAGACGTACATTGTGCCGGGTCGTCAGTTTTCACTCCTCAACGCCCGCGGGCCGGCCCAACTGAA
>PMJQ01000172.1:5185-7023 GCA_003157485.1 Ignavibacteriota bacterium | reverse complement strand
GGACATGTCGGTGGAGACGAGCATCTGCACGATGCTCTCGGTTTGTACGCGCCTGATTTCATCCTGGATGGAACGGTGGATGGTGTTGCGGAAGTGCATTTCGAGGCTCCGCCGTCCAAGGGAAGTATTCCTGGCCACGTCGTCAACCCGGAGTCGCCGGCGCGCGTTTTCGCGGATGAACCGGATTGCCGCGGCGACATCATCGTCGTCGACGGCCAGGAGGTCGGTTGACTGCCTTGGAACAACATGGGTCGGCCGGACCTCGATCTCCTGCCCGTGCATGGAAGCCCCGCGCATGAGCGCATCGAGGAGCCGCGCCGCGGCAAAGCCGGCCGCCTCAGCGTTCAGGGCCACGCTTGTCAGAGGGGGATCACAGAGGTCGCACACGACAGGATCGTTGTCGACCCCGATAACGGCGATATCTTCCGGGACCCTCACCCCCGCGGCTTTGCAGGCTTCCAGAACGTGCTGTCCGCGGTCATCGTTGGCTGCCATGATGCCGATCGGCGTGGGAAGGCTCCGGATCCAGCGCTCCATCCGTCCCCGTTCAACAAACCACGATGTGGGGTGTATTCCGTCGCCGTGCGGGTACACGTGTAGCGGGAACCCGGCGGATTCGGCGAACCGGCGGAAATAGTATTCCCGATGATCAGACCACGCGAGACCGGCAAATCCGCAGAACGCGTAGTTCCTCAATCCACGGGAGAGAAGATGTTCGCCGACAAGTGCGGTGATGGCCTTGTCGTTCGTCGTGATGGCGGGAATATAGTCCGGCCGACCCGGACCGTGCAATGCCAGGATTGTCGGCAGACGGAGTGTGAGAACCTCCTTCCTGATGACCGAATTCCTCATGATGATGCCGTTGGCGCCCCATCGCGCCAGCTGGGGTATCGCCGGCCGCAGATCACTCGGCTCGCGGTAAAACGACCAGGGCCCGTATAATCGCGCATATCGGGCGATCCCGAACAAGAGCTCCCTCCCGAATTCCCGGGAAGACTCCAGAAGAAGAATGACTCGCTTGAGCTCTGCCACAATGGTTTCCTTTCCGGGGGCGGACGTTGATTTCGCAAACTGGTGAAAAATAAGACAAATCTGGTTTTGTTCAAAATGCCCGGCACCGTATCCTGAAGAAATTGGCAACCCTCACCTGGTGATCCTGTTCCGGTCATCACGACGGACGGACACTCTGTTCAATGCACACCTGGCATTCAGCTCATTTCCTGGGAACGATGATGATCAAAATGCTCGCGGTGCTACCGTGCCTCATGTGGGAAACTCCCGGCTCAGTCCTGTCTCTCGGCTGGGTTGATTCCTTTATCATTGGGGTCTATTTCGTTTTTGTGCTGGGCATCGGATGGTACCTGGTCCGGTTTACGAAGACGGGGAACGACTTTTTCATGGCAGGGAGGAAGATGACTGCGTGGATCGCAGGGCTTTCCTTCGTGGCCGCGAACCTGGGTTCCCTGGAGCTGATGGGTTGGGCTGCGGCCTCCTACCAGTATGGAATCCTGGCCGCACACTGGTACTGGATCGGGGCAATTCCTGCAATGCTNNCTGATGAGCGGGATCAACATGTACTCCATGGCAATCGTCATGAAAGTAGTTCTCGGATGGGATATCCACTTCAGCATCTGGGTCTCCTCCATTACGGTCATGGTGTACGTTGTGCTCGGGGGACTTCTTTCGGCGATCTTCAACGAGGTGCTCCAGTTCATGCTGATCTGGCTCGGAGCGCTTATCATCCCGATCCTCGGCTTGATTGAAGCGGGAGGGTGGTCGGGAATGGTGGCCCGTATACACGCGAATTTCCCAGCCGGCGACTACACGCACCTCTGGGG
>PMJQ01000172.1:3523-5132 GCA_003157485.1 Ignavibacteriota bacterium | reverse complement strand
TTCAAAATGATGGTTCCCTTCATCGTGATCCTGCCGGGACTTCTGGGCCTGGCCCTCATCCCGGGCCTCGTCGGCGAGAAGGAAGCCCTGGCAACGGGGGCGCATAGCTACAACGAAATCCTCCCCCTGATGCTCGCACGGTACGCGGGACCGGGTCTCCTCGGGCTGGGCGTGACGGCATTGATTGCAGGATTCATGTCGGGAATGGCCGGTAACGTCAGCGCCTTTGCCACGGTCTGGACGTATGACATCTACAAACCCATGCACGTGAAGATGGCCAGGGAAGAGGGACCCGACAAGCACTATGTCAAAGTCGGCCGTTGGACGACGGTCCTGGGCGTGATTGTGAGCATCGGAACAGCCTATCTTGTTCAGCAGTTCGCGAGCATCATGGATTACGTTCAGGCGCTGTTCAGCTTCTTTGTGGCGCCGATGTTCGGGACGGTGATCCTGGGGATGCTCTGGAAACGGACGACGAAAGCGGGCGGGTTCTGGGGGCTGGCCGCCGGGATGAGCAGCTCGATCGGCATGTGGGCGTGGGTGAGGTGGAACCCCGCAGCACTGAAGTACATCGCATTGTCGGAACATGCGAAGGATATGGCGGAAAATATGTACCGCGCGACGTGGTCGTTCCTCATCGTCGTGCTTGTGACGGTCGTTGTAAGCCTTCTGACCACTCCGAAGCCCGAGTCGGAACTTACGGGGCTCGTCCGGGGCTGTACCGACATCCCGTCGGAAGGGGATATGGCATGGTACAAGAGGCCCCTGACATGGGCGGTGGCCATCTTCGCGGTGTTCATTGCCCTGAATATAATCTTCTGGTAGGAGTCCGGCCATGAGCGAAAAAAACCTCATCTCAATCTGGTTTTTCATTGGCATGCTTCTCCTTCTCTACGGTCTGGTGATCTTCGGGGCCAACATCGTTGCACTGTTCTTGCCCGACACGGGCAGCACAGTGAAATTCCAGGACCTCCATTTCGGAATCTGGTGGGGACTGCTCCTGATTGTTATCGGGGGGATTTACTTTATTAATTTTCGTCCCTGGCGCCGGAAAGCCGGCTGAGACAGTGCCCGGTCGAATGGAACAGGAATCTGCCTGAGGGAAAGGCCGCCGCCGGATGACGGGCAGCGACGATTCTCAGGCATAGAACGATATCCGGGAATATACACGATGAGCGCGAAAAAGTCGTACGAAGTGTGGTTCGTGACGGGCAGCCAGCACCTGTACGGGCAGGCCACCCTGGATGCCGTGGCACGAAATTCCCGGAGCATCGTCGACGGCCTGACTGCGAAGGCCGCCCTGCCGGCCGCCCTGGTGTTCAAACCGGTTGTGACGACGGCTGATGCGATTACCGCGGTCTGCCAGGACGCCAATAACTCCCCTGCCTGCATCGGTCTCGTGATGTGGATGCATACGTTCTCCCCGGCGAAAATGTGGATCGAGGGCCTCACAATCCTTCAGAAGCCGTTCGTGCATCTGCACACCCAGTTCAACCGGGACATCCCCTGGGCGTCCATCGATATGGACTACATGAACCTGCATCAGTCGGCACACGGCGATCGTGAGTTCGGGTTCATTTGCACACGGATGAAGAAGCGGCGCAAAGTG
>PMJQ01000172.1:0-3471 GCA_003157485.1 Ignavibacteriota bacterium | reverse complement strand
AGGGAAGTGGGAGAAGGCGACGTTGACCGTCTGGTGGAGGAGTATTCGCAGGCGTACGCTCTGGGCAGCGGCCTGGAGAAGGGGGGAAAGCACCATGCAAATGTCCGGGAAGGCGCCCGCATCGAGCTCGGACTCCGGGCCTTCCTGAACGAGGGAAGGTTCGGCGCATTCACGACGACTTTCGAGGACCTTGCCGGGCTTTCACAACTGCCGGGACTGGCCGTGCAGCGACTGATGGCGGATGGGTACGGGTTTGGAGCCGAGGGGGACTGGAAGACTGCTGCTCTCCTGTACACACTGAAGGCGATGGCTGCCGGATTGCCGGGGGGAGCGTCGTTCATGGAGGACTACACCTACCACCTGAACCCCGCAGGCAAGAAAGTCCTTGGCGCCCACATGCTCGAAGTCTGCCCTTCGATTGCGGCCGACAAGCCCCGGCTCGAAGTCCACCCGCTGGGTATCGGCGGAAAGGACGACCCGCCGCGCCTGGTCTTCAACGTGAAGACCGGTCCGGCGCTCAACGTGTCGCTGATAGATCTTGGCTCGCGTTTCCGTCTGCTTGTCAACGAAGTCGACGTCGTTCCCCCGGATGCTGACCTTCCCCGGCTGCCGGTTGCCCGCGCGACATGGAAACCGCGCCCGGATTTCGAAACGGCTGCGACTGCCTGGATCCTGGGCGGCGGGGCCCACCACACGGTCTTCACTCAGGCCCTTACAAGCGAACACATCCTCGAGTTCGCGGAATTGGCGAACATCGAATGTGTGCTGATCGACGGTCTGACAAGCATCACCGCGCTGAAGAAGGAACTGCGCTGGAACGAAAGCGTATCCTGGTCCTGACTCCTCTCTGAACTCCTCTCTGAGTCTTCTGCATGTTGGTGACCCCCCGGGGGCCGGCTTGGCACGAAAGACCCACGCCNNCCGCATTGTAATGGTACAATAGTTCCGTCCTTTCCGCGCCGCTTCCCTCGATGGTTAGAGCATTTCAATCATGGGTGGGGTGGCTCGTATAGGAGACTTCCGAAAAGCAGGACCGGGCCTGATGAAAAAGCTGACGATCTCGGATGTGGCAAAACGGGCCAAGGTATCACAGGGAACCGTTTCAGCCGTGATCAATGGCAAAACAAACGTGAAGCCATCGACGCGCGATCACATCCTCGAGGTCATGAAGGAGCTCAACTATCGTCCGAAGGGTTCTGCAAGGAATCTGCGTGTCGGCCGGCCCGAGAAGAGTATCGGTCTGATCCTGAAGGACATCAGTTACCCGTTCTATACGACGATCGCGGCGGGAGCGAAGGAATATGCGAAGAGCAAGGGCTATTCCGTTGTCGTTGCGGGATCCGATGACGACCTCGAGGACGAGAAGCATCTTACACGTCTGTTTTCGGCGAAAGACATCAAGGGTGTGATTATTGCGCCGATTGTCGCTGGAAAGGCGGAATTTGAGCACCTCTTTATGTTGAAGATGATCAATTATCCGTTTGTCTTGCTCGAAGATGTTCAGGGGATCCAGGCCAACGTCGTTGCCATTGACAATATCAAGGCTGTGAAGAGGGCTGTGAAGTACCTGATTGAGAGCGGTCATCAGAGAATCGTTCACTTTGCGGGGCCGCCCCATTCGTCTCATACACTCGAGCGTATTGAGGGATTCAGGCACGCGTTCAGCGAAAGCCCGCTTGTATTCAGGAAAGAGTATGTTGTATCAATCGGGTCGCATTACGATGAAAGTTATGTCAAGACAATCGAATATTTCAAAGGGCTGCCCCGCGGGGAATATCCGACTGCCATCGTTTGCTTTAACGATCATCAGGCCCTTGCGGTCATGACCGCTTTGAAGGAGTTGAATATCAGGATCCCGCAGGATATTTCGCTTGTCGGCATTGACGATATTTACTACGCCCAGACGTATCCCATACCGCTCACGACGATTCGGGCTCCCCAGAAGGAGATCGGAATGCGGGCCGCCGAAATCCTGATCAGAAACATTGAAGCATCCCACCTGCTTCCGGTCGAGCGTGTAGTCCTTGAAACCGAGTTCATTGTCCGCGAAACAACGCGGGCGCTGAATTCTCCTGTCGAAGTGCAGTCTGATCTCCGCATTCTGAAGTAGGAGCATGAATAGTGCGCGCATCATTTGCTGCCATGAGATACAGGTAAAGTTGAACCGCATCAATGAACATTGAAGTGATTTATTGGCAATGAACACAGGTCGGCGGTTCCCATACCGTACCCTGAAACGCTGTATAATCGTGGAGACGTAATGCCCTTCTTTCCGACTGTTCCCGGACCTATCCCTTTCGAGGGAAGAGAATCCAAGAATCCCCTGGCATTCAAATGGTATGACAAGACCCGGAAGGTGGGAGGCAAAACCATGGCCGAACATCTCCGTTACTCGGTCGCCTACTGGCACACAATGAAAGGCAACGGGTCGGACATGTTTGGTTCGGCCAGCTTCGACCGCGCCTGGAATGAGGGGGGCTCGGCAATGGATATAGCCAGGAAGACACTCGAAGCAGCGTTTGAGTTTTTTCAGAAACTCGGTGTGGACTACTATTGCTTCCATGACCGGGACATCGCACCCGAAGGAGCGACGTTCGCTG
This sequence comes from Ignavibacteriota bacterium, assembly GCA_003157485.1. Taxonomy (GTDB): domain Bacteria; phylum Bacteroidota; class Ignavibacteria; order UBA10030; family UBA6906; genus Fen-1273. The sequence goes on along the minus strand of PMJQ01000172.1, from coordinate 871 downwards.
AAACCTGCAAGAACCTGGAACAGCTTGTCGGCCAGGCCCGGACATTCCAGAAGCAGACGGGGGTGAAGCTTCTCTGGGGGACGGCGAACCTGTTCGGCAATCCCCTGTATTCTCAGGGTGCGGGAACGAGTCCGAATGCCGCCGTGATGGCCCGCGCCGCCGCTCAGATCAAGCACGCGATCGACGCGACGCACGAACTCGGCGGTGAGAACTATGTGTTCTGGGGCGGCCGTGAAGGGTATGAAACGCTTCTCAACACCGACATCCGCAGGGAGCAGGAACAGATGGCCCGGTTCCTTCGCATGGCGGTCGACTACAAGAAGAAGATCGGGTTCACGGGGCAATTCCTCATCGAGCCCAAACCGGCGGAGCCGTCGAAGCATCAGTATGATTTTGACGCTGCAACAACGCTCGGTTTTCTCCGCGCCTCCGATCTCCTNNGTGGCATCGGCCGCGGGCCGGCTCGGAAGTGTTGACGCGAACCGGGGAGATCTGCTCCTCGGATGGGACACCGACCAGTTCCCGACGGATCTCTACAGCACAACCTATGCGATGATGATCATCCTGCGCCAGGGCGGGCTCGGCCAAGGCGGGTTGAACTTTGACGCCAAAGTGCGCCGGAGTTCCAGCGACCCGGTGGACCTCTTTTACGCCCACATCGGCGGCATGGATACATTCGCGCGGGGCCTCATCATTGCGGAGCAGATCAATGCGGACGGCGTGCTCGCAAAACATGTCGCCGACCGGTACGCGAGCTTCAATACAGGCCTTGGTGCGGAGATCATGGCGGGGACCGTCGGTCTTGAGGAGATCGACCGGCGGGTCATCGCCTCGGCGGATCCCCTTCTGGAGAGCGGGCGGCAGGAAATGC
>PMJQ01000218.1:3063-3319 GCA_003157485.1 Ignavibacteriota bacterium | reverse complement strand
GACGCCGGAGATTGCGAAGAAGCATGTCTGCATGATCGTATTGACGCGCGCGCCCATGCCGGTCGCCTGGGCGACCTTGTAGCCGTCGATCACGTAGAACTTGATTTTCTTGTCGATGATCTGCTGCTGTATGTGCTGCGGCAGTTCGTCCCACACCTTGTCGGGGCCGAACAGGCTGTTCAGCAGGAATGTCGCGCCCGGCACCGCCGATTTGAGAACGTCGAACTTCTCGAGGAAAAACCACTGGTGGCACGCC
>PMJQ01000218.1:1461-3006 GCA_003157485.1 Ignavibacteriota bacterium | reverse complement strand
TCGCCGATGATCTTGATCGAATTCTTGTTCGCTCCGACGGTCCCGTCGGCGCCGAGGCCGTAGAAGAGGGCGCGGACGACGTCGTCTGATTCCGTCGTGAACGCGGGATCTTCCGGCAGGCTTGTATGCGACACGTCATCCACGATCCCCACGGTGAAGTGGTTCTTCGGCGTGGCCTTCTTCATCTCGTCGAACACCCCTTTCACCATCGACGGGGTGAATTCCTTCGATGAGAGCCCGTACCGTCCGCCGGTGATCACCGGGAACGAAGAGAACGGCGCGGTCTTTGCACCCAGCGCCTCTGCGACTGCCGTGACCACGTCCTGGTAGAGGGGTTCCCCGGCCCCTCCCGGTTCCTTGACCCGGTCGAGGACCGCAATCTTCTTCACGGAGGAGGGAAGTGCCTTGACGAACTCCGCTGCGGCGAAGGGACGGAATAGCCGGACTTTCAGGAGTCCAAGGTTTTCCCCTTTCGCGTTGAGGGCCTCAACGGTCTCCTGGACGGCCTCCGCCCCCGAGCCCATGATGATGATCACGCGCTCGGCGTTCGGGCTCCCGACGTATTCGTACAGCCTGTACTTGCGTCCGGTGAGCGTCGCGAATTTGTCCATCGCCTTCTGGACGATGCCGGGGCATGCGGCGTAGAACGGGTTGACGGTCTCGCGTCCCTGGAAGTACACGTCGGGGTTCTGCGCGGAACCGCGCATCACGGGGTGGTCGGGCGAAAGACCGCGCGCGCGGTGCGCCTGGACGAGCTCGTCGCTCATCATCGCGCGCAGATCCTCGTCGGCAAGCTGCTCGATCTTCATCACCTCGTGNNGCGAATCCGGTCGAACGGGCCGCCATCACGTCGCTGTGATCGCCGAATATCGAAAGTGCCTGTGCCGCAAGCGCGCGCGCAGAAACGTGGAACACGGTCGACGTGAGCTCTCCTGCGATCTTGAACATGTTCGGGATCATCAGGAGGAGCCCCTGCGACGCGGTGAACGTCGTCGAAAGCGCGCCGGTCTGGAGTGCGCCGTGTATCGCGCCGGCGGCTCCGCCTTCGCTCTGCATCTCCGTGACGGAGGGGACAGTCCCCCACAGGTTCTTGCGCCCCTGCGAGGACCACTCGTCCGCCCATTCGCCCATGTTGGAAGAGGGGGTGATCGGGTAGATTGCGATGACTTCGCTCAGTTTGTGCGCGACATATGCGGCGGCTTCGTTCCCGTCGATCGTGACCATTTTACGTTTCATCATGCGGCCTTATGTATTGAGGTGATACGTTTAATTAGCAGGTATTCCTTCAGGCGATGCACAAGGAGGGGCGAATATCATGCCACCCCGGAGAGCCAAAAACGGGCCAATTCGCGGGATGGTAGACGCAAAATTCCAAGAATTAGGNNGACCGGCTGGAGGCTTCTGAAAGCGGTGACGTTAGCGGGGCTGTTGCTGCGTAAGACAGTGGAGTGTGCCGAATCCCAGGACGAGATCGACGGCATGAATGCCGACGACCGGCCTGTCGGTGAAGAGCTCCGAGAGTATGCCGAGCGCGGTTCTGTCCCG
>PMJQ01000218.1:0-1407 GCA_003157485.1 Ignavibacteriota bacterium | reverse complement strand
GAACCGCGTGATGTCGTCGACGTGCCCGTGCGTATCGTCCCCGGCGATTCCGCTGCCGAGCCAGAGCACGTTCGAAACGCCGAGCGTTTTGCAGAGGGCGCGTTCGATCTGCGCCCGCGTCGCCCCCGGGTTCCGCGCCTGCACATTCTGATCAAGGAGGCATTCTTCCGTCGTCAGGAGCGACCCGCGCCCGTTGACGTCGATCGACCCTCCTTCGAGAATGAACGGCTTCCCGTTCACCTCCGCGCCGAGGAGCCTTAGTCCCAGCGCCTTCGCAGCCCGGGAGTGGACCTGCGCGTCCTTCTTCCAGTCCGGATATTTCGCCCATGCGTTGAACNNTCAGGATTCTCCGGGCGGATGACTCGTGTGAGGCGGACTCGACGAGTATGCGGAGTATCTCGCCCTGGGCGATCTTCCTCGCGATCTCGCCGTAGACCCATGGGATGTTCGTAAACTTCCCGGGCCAGTCGGTCCTGTTGTGCGGCCAGCCGATCCAGGTTGCTTCGTGGGGTTCCCATTCTGCAGGCATGCAGAACCCCGCGCCGGCGGGAGTGTCGGGTGGGCGTATTATGGCGCGAGACTCCAGGGTTCGTCGTTGAGAAACCGCCGTGTTATTCCGCCGTATGCGTCTATCCGGCGGTCCCTGAGGAACGGCCAGTTGCGCCGCACGTCTTCCATGTGCCCGGTGTCCACAACCGCGGTAAGTATCGCCTCCCGGTCCGCCGGGGCCTCCGCGAGAATCGTCCCCTGGGGGTCGGCGATGAACGACGACCCCCAGAACTCGATTCCCGCTCCACCTCCGGGGGGAATTTCAAGGCCGACGCGGTTCGCCGCGGCAACGTAAATGCCGTTTGCAATGGCATGTCCCCTCTGTACCGTCCGCCACGCGTCGAGTTGCGTCCGGCCGAACTCGGACTTTTCCGCCGGGTGCCAGCCGATGGCCGTCGGGTAGAACAGGACATCGGCCCCCTGCATCGCCGTCAGCCGGGCCCCCTCCGGGTACCACTGGTCCCAGCATATAAGTGTGCCGATTTTCCCGGCGGCCGTGTTGAACGCGTTGAACCCGAGGTCCCCGGGGGTGAAATAGAACTTTTCGAAATACGCAGGGTCATCGGGGATGTGCATCTTTCTGTAAAACCCGGCGATCCCCCCGTCCGCGTCGATGACGGCTGCGCTGTTGTGGTAGACCCCCGGGCCCCTCCGCTCGAAGACCGGGGCGATAATCACGACGCCGAGCGACTTTGCGGTTTCGCCGAGCGAGTTTGTCGTCCCTCCCGGGACGCTCTCCGCGAGATCGAATGAAGAGGTCTCCTCGCGCTGGCAGAAGTAACGGGAGCGGAACAACTCGGGGAGGCATATGACGCGGGCTCCCTTCCCTGCCGCTTCGCGGACCATTTCCGTGGCGTG
>PMJQ01000214.1:793-9551 GCA_003157485.1 Ignavibacteriota bacterium | reverse complement strand
GCCATCCGATTACCCTACCTTTCCTTGTCTATCCCTGAAAGTTGGGCACGATTTGGACACGCGGCCAAGTCGGTGATCGGTAAGCTGTTGGAAATGCGGGGCATACAGAAGTTTTGCGGAGAGGGTGGGATTCGAACCCACGATACCGTTGCCGGTATACCACCTTTCCAGGGTGGCCAGTTCAACCGCTCCTGCACCTCTCCATTTGGCAAAATGTACGCGGATTAGATGTCAGAATCAATGAGAGCAGCCCGGTTCATTGGACATTCGTTCGTTGGATATTTGTGCGGATATTCTTACATTTTCGCAGGATATCGAATGACGACTGGGGTCGAGATCTCATCCAATGCTCAAGCTCCTTGTTTCATGGCTCCGCTGGAGGGCCCGGCGCTCGCGAAAATCTACATTTCTCCCTGCAGGCATTCGCACCGTCGTCGCGGTCGAACTGACCCGTCTCGGTGATTTCGTCTCAATACTTCCCCCTCTCAGGGCCATCAGGAAGAGTTTTCCCGGCGCCAGGGTACTCGTAGTCACCTCAAAGGCCCATGCCCCCCTTCTCGCGCTTTGCGAGTCGGACATCGAACCGATCACCGTCGACAACCCCAATTCTCTTGCGGGATTTCTCCTCGCTCTGCGAATTGTCAGGAAAACGAAACCCGACCTCGTCTGCAGCATGGGGCCCTCCAACAGGAACGCAGCTCTGGCTCTTGCCAGCGGCGCCACGTTCGTCGTCGGGTACCTCAACGGCACGGATTCGTTGACCCCCTTTCTCGGCGTCACCCCGGTCGAGTCTATCGGATTCACGGGAGGGGGGAGCGTCACGTTCACGAGCGAGAACATACAGGATCGTCCCTGGAAGGTCCTCCAGTCCATTGGTCTGAACACACCGCGTGACCCGCTCTTCAGCTTTCCACGATGGAAGCCGGAACCGGCCCGCCTGGCGCGCATCAGGCCGGAGGGCCGGGAGTACATCGTCATTCACCCGTTTTCCGTCTGGGAATACCGCTCCTGGCCCCTGGCGGAATTCCAGTCGCTCGCGAATCTGTTACTCCGGGAACACGCGCACGACGTCGTGTTCATCTGCAGCACGGGCGAATCCGGAATGCTGAAGCCCCTCAGGGTTACATTCGCTGAAACGGAACGCGTGCAGTTCTTCCCTTCGTCCGACATACTCGATACCGCGGCGATGATCCAGGGTGCGGAGCTCTTTATCGGAAACGACTCCGGCCCCCTTCACCTTGCCGCCCTTCTGGGCGTTCCGGTCGTCGGGCTGTTCGGGCCGGCGCCTCCCGAGAGGACCGCTCCTTTTGCTTCACGCGGCGTATTCATGTACAGACAGGTTGCCTGTTCCCCCTGCACACAGACGACATGCACGATGCCGGGAAATTCCTGCATGAAACGGATCGCCTTCCAGGAAGTGTTCGGCGTCGCCAGCGGGCTCCTTGGCGGCGCGCGCGCAGCACCGGTCGCCACTCATGGATGATCTCCGCGTGCTGGATGTCCGTGTGGACGATATCGACAAAACAGGACTCGAGCGGTCGATCCTCTCAGGCGTCCGCAACGGGCAATCAAGGCTCTTTGCCTACGTCAACGTCCACGCCGTAAATCTGGCCCGGACTGACGCGCGGTTCCGAGAGATTATCAACCGCGCCTCGGTGGCCTACTGTGACGGAGAGGGGGTGAGGGTTGCCGCGAGGATGCTTGGAAGGCAGCTCCCCCCGCGGACGGTGCTGTCGTACTGGGTGTGGGATCTGTGCAGGATCATGGAACGGGAGGGGCTGTCGGTCTATTTCCTGGGAGCACGAGAGCCTGTTGTGGCAAAGGCTGCGGCCGTCCTCCGTGACCGATACCCGGGGCTGAAAATTGCAGGGTGGCATCACGGATATTTCCGGAAAGAGGGGGACGAAAGCAGGAATGTCGTCGAGGAGATAAACCGCGCATCCCCGGATGTTCTTTTCGTCGGGTTCGGCATGCCGCTCCAGGAATACTGGATCGATGAAAACCTCGGCTTACTCCGCGCCGGCGTGGTTCTTCCATCCGGCTCGATGATCGACTACATCGCCGGCGAGAAGAGAGCTACTCCTTCGTGGATGGCAAATAGCGGACTCGAGTGGCTCTACAGGCTCCTCAGGGAGCCGCGGCGGCTCTGGAGGAGGTATCTCCTGGGGAACCCTCTGTTCATGCTCCGTGTCATTGCCCGGCGTATCAGGTTTGGGAGGATGTGATGCGCCGGACCGGAATGCTCCTGGCCGCCGTCGCTCTTCTTTCGTTGCGCCCCTCATCGACCCCGGCGGCGGCACCGCCGCCGGTACGCGCGTTCACCGTTCAGATCGAAACGGACGGATGGACCATCAAATATCACCAGACGCGCACGCCCGCTTCATCACTGACGATCGACGGCGCTTCGCATATCCTCTTCACATCGGCCCCCGCAGCGGTACCGGCGGATTCGGGTCTGCCCCAGCTTCCGATCGAATCAGCAAGTCTCGGCATTCCTTTCGGCGCGACGGTCACTGTCGAGCTCCTCAACCCGGTGTACCAGGAGACCGCTGACCAACTCGTGGCCCCGGTACCAGGGTTCCGGCAGGGTGCGGCAGGTGAGAGGATAGCGTCGTACGTGAAAAGCCCCGCCGCATACGGCGCGGACAGGTTCTACCCTGTGCGGACGCTCTGGAGCGATCCCCCATTCGTATTCCGGGGGCAGCAGATTGTCACGGTTCATTTCGCCCCCGTCCTGTACAATCCTCTGAGGAGAATTCTGAGGCACGTCGTAAGCGGCCAGATCCATATAAGGACGATCGCCGCCCCTGCAAAAAAGACGCAGGGAGGCGTTCCTGCAGCCGCAGATTCGCATTTCGAGGGGACGTACAGGGGGCTCCTCCTGAATTATGATCAGGCGAAACAGTGGCGCCGCACGATGCCCACGGGAACCTCCGCAACGAAAGGGGACCCGACCCGCGACTGGTACGTCCCGGGCGCCACGTACTACCGCATCCCGGTTGCCGCCGACGGATGGTACCGGCTTTCCCGGACCGACCTCGCGAACGCAGGAGCGGGTGCTCTCGACACGGCCACGGTTGCGTTGTGGTGCAGGGGGAAACCGGTCCCTCTTGTCATCCGGAACGATATGTCGCTGGAGTTCTATGCGATCAGGAACTACGGGGATTCGACCTATTATGACTGGTATACCGACACCAGCTCGTACTGGCTCACGTGGGGAGGTACACCGGGTCCCCGGTACGCTCCTTCTGCTCCGTCGGGCTCTCCGCTGACGGCGACGCTCCGTTCTGCTCTTACCACCAATCATCAGGAGCAGAACACGGCGCTCTACCAGGGATCGGACGACCTGGAAATTATCAGTCCCGCCGTCGCCGGGAAGGGCTGGGTGTGGGAGTTCTATTATCCGCAGACGCAGTACACGCATACATTCACAGTTGACAGCATCGACACGGGTGCGGCGACAGCCGCAATCCGCGTCAGGCTCTTCAGCACAACGCCCCACTACCTGACGCCGGATCATATCGCCCGGTTCTGGATGAACGACTCTCTCCTGGGTCCCCTCTCGTTCAACGGTAGGACGGAGGGGAAATTTGTGGCATCCTTCCCTGCGAGATTGCTTGTGAACGGGACAAACCAGCTCAGGATACTTTCTGATCCTCCCCCATCATCCAACGTCAATCAGTTCTACCTCGACTGGTTCGAGATTGATTACCAGAGGGTGCTTCATGCCGACAGCGACCAGGCGGTATTCACCGGTCCCTCCTCCAGCGGGGGAGGCAACGCGAGTTTCACTGTCACGGGGTTCCGCACTCCCTCGATCGAAGTCTATGATCTGAAGGGAGGCCGAAGGATCGGGGGGGGAATCGTCAGCGGGTCCGCGAGCGCCGGGTACTCCGTCGTGTTCAGAGATACGTTTACCGTGGCGCATCAATATGCGGTGATCGCGGCAGGGGAGGGGCGCACGGTCCCCTTTCTGACCCGGAAAGTGTTTTCAGACATACGCTCCAATCCCGGCGGCGCGGACTACATCATCGTCACGCACCGGGATTTCATGACGGCGGCGCGGCAGATTGCGGCGTTCAGGCGGGCGCAGAATAATCTCCGCGTCACCGTGGTCGATGTACAGGACATCTACGATCAGTTCAACTACGGGATGTTGAACGCCGAGGTGATAAAGTCGTTCCTCCGGTACGCATGCACTTCGTGGACATCCCCGGCGCCGGCATACCTCCTCATGTTCGGGGACGCGAGCTGGGACTACCACGGATATCTGCCGACGACAATCAAAGTGAACTACGTCCCCGCATTCGGCGTGCCAGGAGGAGACAACCGGTTTGCATGCTTCGATTCGACTTCACCCTACGTCCCGTCCCTCCTCATCGGGAGACTCCCGGTTCAGGACTCGGTCCAGGCCGGAAAGGTCGTCGCAAAGGTCATCGGGTACGAGTCCTCGGTGCCGGCGGATTGGACAAAGAGCTTTCTCTTCATCGCGGGGGGGACGACCCCGGCCGAGCAGGTCGATTTCAACGGCAAGAGTGATCATACCGCCAACACCTATGTTGTGCCTCCTCCCGTAGGAGGCTTCACTTACAGAGTGTATAAATCCACCCCAGACGCCATCGACGGGGAACACAAGCAACAGCTCCAGGACATCGTCAACAACGGGGTTGTCTTCGTGAACTTCCTCGGGCACTCGGGGGGGAGGGTCTGGGGGGTGGACATCGGGAGTCCCGATGATCTCCAGAACACGAACGGGAGGCTCCCGTTCGTCTCTTCCGTCAGCTGCAACGTCGGCGCGTTCTCCGAACCGTCGAGCAACGTCCTTTCCGAGGATTTCATCCTCGCCGACAACCGGGGGGCGGTGGGCGTGTGGGCGTCCGCCTCGCTCGCCTATGCAGACGTGGGATCCCTTCTCGTGAACTCCTTTTTCAGCGACATGACCGAGGATTCGGTCCGCGGGTTTGGTGCATTGAGCACGATGGCGCGCATTCAGACCTGGCAGTATTACGGTCCTACAGACATCGGGAACGCCGCGCTCAACCTCATGCCTCTCCTGGGGGACCCGCTGTCGCACTTTGCGCTCGCCGTGAAACCGGATCTGGCGGTCAGCCCGTCCGATATGTACCTCAGTTCGAAGCTCCCCACCCCCTCGGACAGCGTCCTGGCGCTCACGACACTCGTCCACAATTACGGGCTCGTCCCTGCCGACAGCGAGACGGTGTTCCTGACCGACGTCTACAACGGCCAGTCAACCCCGCTGCTGAACAACGTCCTCATCGGCCCGACCCGGTTCAGGGATTCGCTCGTCGTTCCGTGGCGGGGGACGAAGCAGATCGGCATGCACACGTTTCAGATGACGCTGGACCCCGCGGGACGGATCGACGAGGTGACGAAAGCAAACAACGTCGCATCGGTCGTCGAAGAGGTCTATGCGAATCTCCTGTACGTCGTCCGGCCGCTCGTCAACATGCTTGTGGCGCCGGGGCCGCAGGTCCTCCGCGTCACGACGCCGATCGGCGTCGACTCCGCGACGATGCAGGTGGCGTTTCAGATAGACACGAGTGCGTCGTTCTCTTCCTCAGCGCTCATGAATTCCCCGCCGATTATGCCCGGGCCTGCGAGCGCTGAATGGACCACGCCGCCGCTTGCCGACGGGACACTCTACTTCTGGCGCGCAAGGTCGTTTTCACCCTCCGTCACAAACGCGTGGGTCAATTCGTCGTTCCGGACGGGCTCGTCACTCCCTCCTGCACCACTCGTGCGGTGGAGCGAATCCTCCCCGGGGCAATTTCTCCAGGGGATCGCGACACGGACCACGGTGACGGACTCCGGGGTGACGATAAGCGGCCTCCCCCCGACGCGGCTCTTTGCGCGGTCCCTGGGATACCGTGCGGACGCCAACCGGGACTATTACAGCATACTGCAGGTGGACGAACAGACAATGTTCGGACTCTGGTGGGTGCAGGGTTCAGGCTTCCTTGCGATGAGCGTGGATCCCGTCGCCAGGACGCCGCTTTTTCATGCGTTTGACGTCCCGGGAAACGCCGCCGAGGCGGACAGCATGCAGAACTTCATAAACAAGATTCCGCGGGGGAACTACGTCGCCCTTACCGTCATTTATGACGGAAGAACGAACGTGACCGCCGGCCTGAGAAACAGCATAAAATCTCTGGGGTCAACGCTCATCGATTCAGTGCAGCCAGGAGACTCCTGGTCGATCATCGCACTTTCGGGGGGCGGCATGTCCCCCCTCGAACACTGGAGCCGGAACGGCGTGACGGCAGACAGCCTCCTCCTGCAGAACACATACAGCGCGGGTTCAGGGACGTTCGCCGGCGATCTCCTCCCGATGCCTCAGCGTCTGCAGACGTTCCGGTGGTCGGCGGCGGGGGGAGCCGGGGGTTCGACGGATATGCGGGCGGCGATCGTGGGTGTCCGGTCAACGGGGTCCTCGGACACGCTCCGCTTCATCCTCAGGGACAGCAGCACGGCCGATCTGACGGGACTGAACGCGGCGACCGCGGATCCTTTATACGTCGGTTTCAGGGCCGTGTCGCTCCTGACAAGCGCCGACGGCCGTGCCACCCCGGTATTGCGGAGCTGGTCGGCTGACTTTGAGCCCCCGGCGGATCTCGCAGTCACTTCCCGCACCGTCGCCTCTCCGAAGATCCACATACCGAGCGGCGTCCAGGGGAGCGTGACGGTGACGGTGTACAACATCGGGTACAGGACATCGGACAGCGCAAGAATCCTGCTCTCGTACATACTTCCCGACAACTCGCTCCGGGCGGTGGGCTCCGCAAGCCTCGACAGCATCCCGGCCGGCGGATCCCGGGCGGCGCAGATAATTTTCCCGACAGCCGGTCTCCCGGCGCAATTCACGCTTCAGGCGCGCGTCGTGCCCGCCGCATCCGACAAGGAGCTGATCTGGGAAAACAACGTTACGCTCTTCAATTTTACGGTCCAGTCGGGCCCTCCGCTGAGCGCGAAGATCCACGTCCTTTCGGACGGGGTGCAGCTCATGGACGGAGACTACGTGGCCGCACGGCCGACAATCCTCGTTCATCTGTACGATCTGGGGGGCGCGGGGAACGGTCAGCCGGCCGTCGATCTGTTCGTGGATAACGTTCAGATCGGGAGCACCGCCGGGGGGCTTGCCCAGCGATCAGCGAGAGCAGTCGTCCACGCCCTGGACGATCCGACGTTTACGCCCCTTCTTTCCAACGGGACACACGAACTCCGCATACGGGTGTCAGAACAGAATGCATCGGGGGGAGTGGATTCGGTCGTCCAGAGCCTGATCGTGAATGTGACCGATCAGTACAAGATTCTGCAGATGTTCAACTATCCCAACCCGTTCGGCGCCGAGACGTGGTTCACGTTTGTGATTACAGGGGTCATGGCTCCGGAACAGCTGACGATCCGCGTTTACACCGCGGCAGGGAGGAAGATCCGCGAGATCAAGGCCGAGCCGGGGACACTCCAGGTGGGATTCAACAGGATCTACTGGGACGGGCGCGATGCGCAGGGGGATGAGGTCGCAAACGGCTACTATCTCTATCAGGTTCAGATCACCGGCGGAGGGAAGACACTCACCGCCACCGGCAAGATCGCCAGAGTGCGGTGAGCGTCCTTACGAATGCGTCCGCGTACGGATTCTTCAGCCCTGACTTGCGAGCGCCGTTGTGTCCTCATTTTCGCGCTTGAGCAGCTTCCAGATCGTGCGCTCGGAGAGGCTCACTCTGTATTTCTCCTCAAGGTAAGCCCTGAGCCGCCGCTGCCCGAATCCCGTCTCCTCGTGCACCCGTTTGAGAAGTTCCACGTGCTCGGGACGCGTGGCGCGGGGNNTTCAACCACTTGTAGAATGTCTTCCTGCTTATCCCGAACCTGTTGCATACCGCCTGGGCATTTCCGGTCTCCCGGTATGCCATCATCCAGGCGAGGCGGGGATGAAGCGATCCGTTGTGGAGGGCTTCGTCAGAAGTCTGCGTCAGTCTCGATGGACTGGTATTCGAGTATTGCAAATCGGCTTGGTTTTCCATGCCGGATTAAGTATCATCGGCTGTGCCAGATCGGATTCCACGGCCCCGGCAGAGGGAGGGAGATGGGAAACGCATTTTTTCGTTCAAAATCGCGAGGTCTTCCTCCGGCGGCAGGAATGCAAGGGGGGCGATCCGCTGAGCGGGGTCCGTTTTCTACCTCAATCTACAGGGTGATTGTAATTATTACATGGATGCCCCTTCGCGTGTTCGGGTTAGGCCGAATAGTGAAACCACTCCTTTAGCCATGCGTTGTAGAATCATGCAGGTCATCCCGGCTTGCGGAGGATACGGCGCGGAGACTCCCTTTGAGGTTATGCCCCTTCCCGCTGTTCGATCTTTGCCCAGGTGTCCCTGAGCGTCACCGTCCTGTTGAACACCGGCGCCCCCGGCTTCGAGTCCTTTGCGTCCGCGCAGAAATACCCGACACGTTCGAACTGGAATCTCCCCCCCGCCGGGGCATTCCCCAGCATCGGCTCGGCCTTGCAGCCCGACAGAACCTGGAGCGAATCCGGGTTGATGTTCGAAAGGAAGTTCCCCGACTCGTCCGCCTGGTTCGGGTCTTCATTCAGAAAGAGCCTGTCATACAGGCGCACTTCCGCGTCGACGGCATGTCGCGCCGATACCCAGTGTATCGTCACCTTGACCTTCCGGTTCGCGGCCGATCCGCCGCTCTTCGTATCCGGATCATACGTGCAGTGGATCTCCGTGATGTTCCC
>PMJQ01000214.1:225-773 GCA_003157485.1 Ignavibacteriota bacterium | reverse complement strand
GGGTTGTTCATCGCCGGCAGTTCCTCGGATGCATCAGAGGGGTAGTTTGTGATCACGACCTTCAGTGGCCGCAGGACCGCCATGGCCCTCTGCGCCCTCCTGTTCAGGTCCTCCCTGACGCTCCACTCAAGGAGCGCAACGTCGATAATGCTGTCCTTCTTCGACACCCCGATCTTTTCGCAAAACATCCGGATCGCCTCCGGCGTGTACCCGCGCCTCCTGAACGCCGTTATCGTCGGCATGCGAGGGTCATCCCATCCCGACACGACGTTCTCCTGGACGAGCTGGAGCAGCTTCCTCTTGCTCAGGACTGTGTAGCTCAGGTTGAGCCGTGCAAACTCGATCTGGCGGGGGTGGTGAATCCCGAGCGATTCAAGGAACCAGTCGTAGAGCGGCCGGTGATTCTCGAATTCCAGCGTGCAGATGGAATGCGTGATTCCCTCTATCGAATCTTCAAGCCCGTGCGCCCAGTCATACGTCGGGTAGATGGCCCACGCATCCCCCTGCCGGTGATGCCTCTCGTGTATGATCCTGTACATGACGGGATC
>PMJQ01000214.1:0-132 GCA_003157485.1 Ignavibacteriota bacterium | reverse complement strand
ATCAGATCGACGGCCCACGCATGCATCTGCGGGAAGTAATCCGACGCAAAGAGGACCTTGCCGGCGGCATTTCCGGTGATCCAGTTGACGTCGGCGACGATGGAATCAACGTACTCCTGTTCCTCCTTCTCG
>PMJQ01000181.1 GCA_003157485.1 Ignavibacteriota bacterium | reverse complement strand
GTCCGATGCGACGACGAGGAAGGGATCTACAGAGCGCTTGAGCTTGACTACGTCTCCCCGGAGCTGCGCGAGAACAGGGGAGAGATCGAAGCCGCGATCGCGCACAGGCTCCCCCCGCTCCTGGAGGAGGCGGATATCCGCGGGACGTTCCACTGCCACACGACGTACAGCGACGGGGTGAATACGCTGGAGCAGATGGCCGCGGGGGCGAAGGACCTGGGATGGGAGTACCTGGGAATTGCCGACCACAGCAAGGCGGCAGCGTACGCGGGGGGATTGACCAGGGAGAAACTGAGCGCGCAGTTTCGTGAGATCGACTCCCTGAACGGCCGTCTGAAAGGTTTCCGCCTTCTGAAAGGGACGGAGTGCGACATACTCCCCGACGGGACGCTCGACTGGAACGACGGCATACTTGCGACGTTCGAATACGTCGTCGTGTCCGTCCACAGCAATTTCAAGATGAGCGAACCGGAGATGACGAAGCGGATCATCCGGGCGCTCAAGAACCCTCACGTGACGATGCTGGGACATCCCACCGGCAGGCTCCTCCTCGCGCGCGATCCCTATCCGGTGAACATGACGGACGTCATCAACGCGGCCGCCGACTACGGACGCACGATAGAAATCAACGCGCATCCGAGCCGGCTCGACCTGGACTGGCGTCTCTGTTCCTATGCCAGGGAGAAGGGGGTCATGATCGCGATCAATCCCGACGCCCATAGTGTCGAGGGTCTGAACGACGTCAGGTACGGAGTGGGGATCGCGCGGAAGGGGTGGCTCGGGAAAAAGGATGTGTTGAACGCCCGCCCCCTCGGCGGTGTCCTCCAGTATCTCGCCAAACAATGACACGGTGATTCCATGGTTCGATCACGCGGCAGGTGGCTCGGTTTCGTTTTGATCGTCGTCGGCGTCATTTTCCTCCTCGACTCCACGGGAATAGTGGAGATGGGCGACCTCATGAGCACGTACTGGCCGCTCCTCCTGGTCCTGTGGGGCGCAGTGATGCTCTGGCGGCCCGGGGTATTCCGCCGGAGGGAGGCCGCTCCTCCCCCGGTCACGTCGACGGTGACGGGATCCGGTACCGCCGCGCACGCAGGGGAGAGCCTCGGGGGTTCCAACGTCTTCGGTGACGTTGACATCCGCGTGACCTCTCCGGCATTCACAGGCGGGTCCGCCACTACGGTATTCGGAGACATACGCGTGGATTGTCACCAGGGAGGCCTGGCCGACGGAGAGCACCATCTTTCCGTGAGCGGCGTCTTCGGCGATTCCAGCGTGATCGTTCCGCCCGGCGCGGCGCTCGACATCACGGCACACTCGCTTGCGGGGGACGTTTCCGTGCTCGATCAGAAACAGAGCGGGTTTTCCCCTTCGATCAGGTTCACTACTCCCGGGTTCGACGGCGCGCCCAAAAGGCTCCGCCTGACGGTGTCGCAGGTCTTCGGGGACATCGATGTCCGCCGGTAAAGCTCCCGGAAAACTGCCGACGGTGGAGTTTGCCCCCCTCGGAAGAACGAAAGAGGTGAAAGAGGGGGTGACGATCATCGCCGCGGCCAACCGGGCCGACGTGCCCATAGGCCAGTCCTGCGGCGGGGACGGGATCTGCGGGTGGTGCAGGGTGAAAGTCCTTCACGGGATGGAGAATCTGAGCGCACCGACGTCCCTCGAGCGTCAGCTTATGACCGCGTGCGCGTTCGCGCCGGACGAGCGGGCGGCCTGTCTTGCGAAGGTGGGGGGCGATATCACTGTCACAACGGGTTACTGGTAGCATGGGAAGATTCGAACGCCACGTTTTCGTCTGCACCAATGAACGGCCTGCCGGCCATCCCAAAGGATGCTGCCGCGCGAAAGGATCGGAAGAGATCCTGGCCGCGCTGAAATCCGAGCTGAAACGCCTCGGCGTGTCGGGGACTGTGCGTGCAAACGCCTCCGGCTGCCTCGACGCGTGCGAGCACGGCGTCAGCATTGTCATCTATCCCGAAGGGATCTGGTACGGGAGAGTCACGCTGGGAGATGTTCCGCAGATCGTTGAGCGGACGGTGTTGAACGGCCAGGTGATAGAACGCCTCCTCATCAAAAATCCGCGATACGCCCCCGCGCAGATGCAGTTTCCCATACTCGTGCTCCCTCCCAAAAGAGGGGAGACACAATGAGCGTTTATGCTGCATTCCCCCTTCCCGTCATCACGTACGGCATACTGCACAGGCCGAGGCCCGGGGTCGCCCGTCAGGAATACCGGGAGACAATCACCGCCATGCACGCGGGGGTCGAGACCGAGTCGGCCCTGTTCAATGAAGGGGAGGCAAAGCAGAATGCGGGCCTCTTCGTGAAGGAACTCTTCCACCCCCGACCGTCATGACTCCCCGGACGCCCCGACCGGCCGCAATGCCGCACGGGAGATCCCGCGCGAAGGAGGATCCCCCGGCGAAGCGCTCAAGGGGGATATCGATACTCGGGACGCTGAGGAAGGCGTTCCCCTCCGCGCGCACCGCACTCCGCCACGAGAATCCGTTTCAGCTTCTCATTGCAACGATCCTCTCGGCGCAGTGCACGGACGAGCGGGTCAATATGGTGACGGNNCGGTCGACGGGTTTCTACAGGATGAAGGCGAAGAATGTCATCGGATGCAGCAGGGCGCTCGTCGAGCGTTTCGGAGGGAATGTTCCGCAGAAGATGGAAGACCTTGTGAGCCTCCCGGGTGTGGGGCGCAAAACCGCGAACGTCGTTCTCGGACAGGCGTTCGGAATCATCTCGGGGGTAGTCGTCGACACGCATGTCCACCGGCTCTCGCGGCTGCTCGGATTCACGCGGGAAGATACGCCGGAGAAGATCGAGGAAGATCTCATGCAACTCTTCCCCGGGAAGTACTGGATCGAGCTCGGCTCGCTCCTCATCCTTCACGGACGGAAGACATGCAGGGCGCGAAGGCCGGAGTGTCCGGCCTGTCCGGTGAACGACCGCTGTCCGTCGTCCTCCGTCTGAACTCCCTTCAGTTCTTCGATATCACCTCGCTGTGCAGGGAGATGATGCACGACTGGCAGAAATGGAGAATCCGGTAATCGCCCACCTGCCGTTCGACAAGCTGAGAACTGTTGTACTGCGTCCGGCAGATCGAGCACCTCTCCCTGTTGACGTCTTCCTTCGCCTTCCCCTGCCTGATGATCGCACGGAACCCGAACACCGCAAGCGCGAGTATCGTCGCAAGGAAGAGGACCGCCAGTATCGATATGGTCATGTGAGGTGGCTCTGCAATTCTGTCAGCGATGATCGAAAGTGTAGAGCAAATATACACAGTTGATGTCCTTTTTCAAATCTGCAAACCCTCCAATCCCCGCCTCCTATCACTGGGAATCCCCCCTGTCCGACAGGAGGATTCCAGTAGATTCTCCGATAATACCCGCATCTCCTTTCTGGCATACCTTATGCCATTATTGAAGAGCCGTCTTCTCCAGTGTGTTCCTTCCATTGCCCAAGGGTCTTCATGGTCATCATAGAGTCCACAGAGCTCAACCATCTGCTGGAGGGGCTCATCTCACGAGGGTATCTCCTGGTCGGCCCGACTGTCCGCAGCGGCGCGATCGTCTACGATGAAATCCGTTCCGCGGAGGACCTTCCCCGCGGAGTCGGCGATGAACAACTGCCGGCGCGCTACAGCCTGAGGCGCCGCGACGACGCCATGTTTTTCGGCTACGGCGTCGGACCCGTTTCCTGGAAGAAATTCCTGTACCCGCCCCGTCTAACGATGTTCAGGGCCACGAAAGCCGGGAAAGGGTTCACGATCACACCGGGGGAGACTGAGCCCCGTCCCAGGACAGCGTTTGTCGGCGTCAGGCCATGCGAACTGAACGGGATAATCATGCAGGACAAAGTGTTCCTGGGGGGCCCGTACGTCGACGGGGCCTACAAAAAAGCGCGCGACAATGCGTTCATCGTCGCGGTGAACTGCACGGAAAGCGGCGCCAACTGTTTCTGTGCGTCGATGGGGACCGGTCCGGGCGTGACGAAGGGGTTTGACATTGCGCTGACGGAGGTTCTGCAGGGGAAAAGGCACTATTTCACCGCCGAGGCGGGTACTTCCCTCGGGAAGGAAGTTCTCGGGGCGCTCTCCACGCGGGAGGCGACGGACCCGGAGGCGAAAGCAGGACTCGATGCCGTTGCCCGCGCTGGAACCTCACAGGTCAAGCGGATGGACGTCCGGGATCTTCCGCAGTTGCTGAACGATAACTTCGAAAATCCCCGGTGGGACGACGTGGCAAAGAGGTGTCTCGCCTGCACAAACTGCACGATGGTCTGTCCGACCTGCTTCTGTTCTACCGTGGAGGACTCGACGGACCTGACCGGAACGCACGCGGAGCGGACGCGGAAATGGGACTCCTGCTTTACGATGGACTTCACGAAGGTGGCGGGAGGGAACATCCGTCCCTCGACTCGCGCGCGCTACCGGCAGTGGCTGACGCACAAACTCTCGAACTGGATGAATCAATTCGGCACACTGGGATGCGTCGGCTGCGGCCGCTGCATCACCTGGTGTCCCTCGGGAATCGATCTCACCGCGGAAGTTGATGCGATCCGCGGAAACGGTGTCCACGCATAAGGAGCAGACATGCAAACAGAGAACCTTACGGATATCCTGCGCCAGCATCCCTTCCTGGCGGGGCTGTCGGAAGACCACATGCAGGTCCTTGTCGGCTGTGCGTCCAATGTACGGTTTGCCGAAGGAGCCCCGCTCATACACGAGGGGGAGATTGCGAACAAGTTCTACCTCGTCCGCGCCGGGCGGATCGCCCTTGAGACCGATGTCAACGCCCGGGGGAAGATCCGGATTCAGACCGTGGGTCCGGGTGACGTTCTCGGTTGGTCGTGGCTGATTTCCCCGTTCCGGTGGCATTTCAATGCGCTTGCGGTCGCCGACGTCCGTGCGGTCGCGCTCGACGGCGAATGCCTGAGAAAGAAGTGCGAAGACGACCACGATTTCGGGTATGAGATGCTCTCCCGGTTCTCGCGGGTGATGGAACGCCGGCTCGAGGCGACGCGGGTGCAGCTCCTCGATCTGTACACAACTTCCCCCGGAGCCCGCGTATGACGCACGAGACCATGAATGCCCCCGCGGCTCCCCGCGAGGGAGTTCGTCTCCACCCGGTGACGGTGAAGAAAGTCATCTGGGAAACAGACGACACGTTCACGCTCCAGATCGATCTCGGAGCGCTGGGGAACACGTTCAACTTCCTCCCCGGGCAGTTCAACATGCTCTATGTGTTCGGCCTGGGGGAGGCCGCGATATCGATAAGCTCCGACGCGTCGCAGACGGGGACGCTCGCGCACACGATCCACAGGGTCGGCACGGTCACAAGCGGTCTCGCGCAGGTGAAGAGGGGGGACGTGATAGGACTGCGCGGCCCGTTCGGCGCCGGCTGGCCCATCACCGCTGCACGCGGGAAAGACGTCTGCATCGTGGCAGGGGGGATCGGGCTCGCCCCGCTCCGTCCGGTCATGTACGCCATGCTGCGTGAGCGGACCGCATTCGAGCGGATCATACTCCTGTACGGGGCACGGAGCCCGCTCGACATCCTGTACCGGGTAGAACTCGAAGAGTGGGCGAAGGAGCACAACGTCGAAGTCCTCGTCACCGTCGACCGCGGCGATTCGTCATGGAAAGGGTACATCGGCGTCGTCACGACGCTCTTCTCGTACATCAAGCTCGACGCCCGCGCGACGGTCGGATACGTGTGCGGCCCGGAGACGATGATGAAGTATACGATTGACGAGATGGGCCGCCGGGGCCTCGCCGAAGACCAGATCTACCTCTCGATGGAGAGGAACATGAAATGCGCCGTGGGGTTCTGCGGACACTGCCAGTACGGTCCGGAGTTCATCTGCAAGGACGGACCGGTGTTCGCGCTCCCGCGGATTCGCCATCTGCTCGACAGGAAGGAGCTGTGAGATGCCCCTGAAGAAACCGAAGGTCGCCGTATTCAAATTCGCCTCCTGCGACGGATGCCAGCTCTCGCTTCTCGACGCGGAAGACGAACTCCTGCTTGTCGCGGGCGCAGTCGACATCGCGAATTTTCCGGAAGCCAGCCGCCGCGTCGTGAGCGGGCCGTATGACATCGGCCTTGTCGAGGGGAGCATCACCACCCCGCATGACGTCGAACGGGTCCGCGAGATCAGGAAACAGTGCCGGGTGCTCATCGCCATCGGGGCCTGCGCCACCGCTGGGGGGATTCAGGCGCTCAGGAACTGGAAGGACGTGAAGGAATTCACGCGCACGGTGTACGCTTCCCCGGAATATATATCCACGCTCGACCGTTCGATGCCCGTCGGCTCGTACGTGCACGTGGACTTCGAGCTCAGGGGCTGCCCGATCAACAAGGCACAGCTCCTCGAGGTCCTGAACGCCTACCTGAACAAACGGAAGCCGACGATCCCGACGAACAGCGTCTGCATGGAGTGCAAGCTCCGTGGTTCGGTCTGCGTGATGGTCGCACAGGCGATCCCCTGTCTCGGTCCTGCCACGCAGGCGGGCTGCGGGGCGATCTGTCCCACGTTCGACAGGGGGTGCTACGGGTGCTTCGGGCCGATGGAAAACCCGAACACAAGCGCGCTCGCGGCGCAGTTCGAGGGCCTCGGGCTGTCACGGCATGACATCATGCTGTCATTCCGCAAGTTCAACGCGTACGCCGATGCGTTCAGGAAAGAGAGTGATGCTCATGAATAACAGGGTCATCCGGGTCGATCAGCTTGCGCGCGTTGAAGGGGAGGGCTCCCTTATCGTCAAGATGAGCGACGGTAAGGTAGCGGACGTCAAGCTGAAGATATTCGAGCCGCCCCGATTTTTCGAGGCGTTCCTGCGCGGGCGGAAATTCACCGAGGCGCCCGACATCACCGCGCGCATCTGCGGCATCTGTCCCGTCGCCTACCAGACGAGCTCCGTCCTCGCCATGGAGGACGCCATGGGCCTCACGGTCGATGATCAGATCCGCCAGCTCCGCAGGCTTCTGTACTGCGGGGAATGGATCGAGAGCCATGTGCTCCACATCTACCTGCTCCACGCGCCGGATTTCCTTGGGTATGAGGACGCGCTTCTCCTTGCAAAGGACAAGCCCGACCTTGTGGCCCGGGCGCTTAAAATGAAAAAGATCGGCAACGATCTCATGACCGCGATCGGAGGGCGCGAGATCCACCCGGTCAACGTCCGTGTCGGCGGATTTTACCGCTCGCCGAGGAAGGACGAGCTCGAGCCGTTCATCGACCGGCTCCAGTGGGGGCTGGACCAGGCGATCGACACCGCGAAGCTCGTGTCGACGTTCGAATTCCCCGATTTCGAGACCGAGTACGAGTTCGTCTCGCTGCGCCACCCGGAGGAGTATCCTCTGATGGGGGGACGCATCGTGACCAGCAGCGGCTTGGACATCAGCATCCGCGAATACGAGTTTCATTTTGAAGAGCGGCATGTCCCCCATTCGAACGCCCTGCACGGGCTGGAGAGGGGACACGGGCGGTACGCCGTGGGTCCGCTGGCGAGATTCAATCTGAATTTCGACCGTCTCTCCCCGCTGGCACGCCAGGTCGCCGCCGATGTGCACATCGGGCCCGTCGTAAAGAATCCGTTCAAGAGCATTATCGTCCGCGCAATCGAGACGGTCTACGCATACGAAGAGGCCCTGCGGATCATACGGGCGTATGAGCCACCAGCTTCCCCGTCACACGCCGTCCCGGTCACCGCGGGGATAGGCTGCGGGGCAAGCGAGGCGCCGCGCGGGATGCTGTACCACAGGTACCGGGTCACCGACGACGGTCTCATCAGGGATGCCAAGATCGTCCCTCCCACCGCCCAGAATCAGCCCACCATCGAGGAGGACGTCCGGCTCTTCGTCACGAAATTCGCCGGTCTCCCCCGCGAGGAACTGACCTGGAAGTGCGAGCAGGCGGTGAGGAACTACGATCCGTGCATTTCCTGTGCCACGCATTTTGTCAGGCTGGAGATCCAGTGAACGGCACGGCCGCGCATACACTTCTCGTCGGCGTGGGGAACGAATTCCGCAATGATGACGCCCTGGGGATACTCGTCGCGCGCGAGATCCGCCGCAGGAGCCTCCCGGGGATCACCGTTGTGGAACGTTCGGGGGAGGGTACGGCGTTGATGGATACGTGGGCCGGCGCTGAACTCGTTATCGTCGTTGACGCCATATTCTCCGGAAAAGCCCCCGGAGTGATACACCGGCTTGATGCGGCGCATGATGAGATTCCGCGGGGATTCTTTCACTACTCCAGCCACGCTTTCGGGGTGGCGGAGGCCGTTGCCATGGCCAGAGAGCTCAAGATCCTCCCTCCCCGGATTATACTGTACGGGATCGAGGGGAAGGAGTTCGGCGAAGGGGTCGGCCTCTCGGACCAGGTTGTGAAGAACATCCCCCATCTCATTGCGATGATCGAAGAGGATCTTCACGCGCTTCACACCGCGTAGCGGGCCGCCCCCAGAATTCCCGCATCGAATTCCCGCATTACTCCAGGAGGATTGCCGTGCAACGACAGGACGCGCTTGCATTGCTGCATGATTACACAAAAACCGACAGCCTGCGCAAACACGCGCTGGCGGTCGAAGCCGCGCTCAGGGCGTATGCCGCGAAGAGGGGAGAGGATGTGGAACTTTGGGGGATGACCGGCCTGCTTCACGATTTTGATTACGAGATGTTTCCCGCCTATCCGGATCATCCCACGAAAGGCTCCGCGATCCTGGAGGAGAAGGGATATCCCCTTGTGATGAGAACGGCGATACTGGGCCATGTCCCCGCCACCAACGTGGCCCGCGATACAGATCTTGCCAGGGTGCTCTTTGCATGCGATGAGCTGTGCGGATTCATCGTCGCCTGCGCAATGGTCCGGCCGAACAAGCTCGCAGACCTCGGGGCGTCATCCGTGAAGAAAAAGCTGAAGGACAAGGCGTTTGCGCGGGCGGTGAGCAGGGAGGAGATTGCAAAGGGGGTGGAGGAACTCGGCGTGAACATGGACGAGCACATTGCCGTCGTCGTCGCGGCGCTCCAGTCCATCGCCGGGGACCTCGGCCTGGCCTAGCGCCCGGCGGAGGAACTACCATGCGTCGAATGCGAACCCCAGCCCCCACTGGTCCGTCCGCACATAGTAGTACTGGCTGAACACCTCCAGCCCGTGATAGTAGCTGCCGTAGAAGCGTATCCCCGTCCCGTTCCATTCTCCGAACTTCACGCCGAACTCAAGGTTGTTCGTTCCGTACCAGGCGGGGATGCCGGTCACGGCAAGGTTGTCCGCGGCATACAGGCTGAAGGGCTTCCCCGCCGCCGGTCCGAGAAGGCCCGTTGTGTGGAGTTCGACACCATGAAGCGTGGCCCAGCGTGCGAGGTCGGTCGGCCGTACAAGCGTCGCATAGCTGAATCCCGTGTATGCGCTCAGATCGGCGATCCTCCCCCGCCACGTGAAGAGTCCCGTCAGCTCGCCGAAGTCGCGTGTGTAGGGGATCGGGAGTTTATTGTCCTTCCACTGCATCGTGATATGGTCCCAGTGCCCGTCGATCAGGTGACCGCTGATATGCAGGAGGCGGAGACGGATGAGAAGCCGGCCGTCCTCTCCCGGCGGGGCATACACGATGTGCCCTCCGAAGAAGCCGTCGACCGCATCCACCTGGAGCCTCAGGCCNNGATGTCCCGGCTTCTTTTTTCACGCCGACCCGTGGTTCCTCGTAGTTCGCGCGGAGGGGGGGGAAAAGAGTTCCCCCCGGCAGGAAGAGGAAGCCGGCGGCCGGCGGGGGAGTATCGGTCTGCCCCGGTGAGCCGGCGGCGGTGAACATGAACAACGCGCAGAGAAGAATTGTTCGCATGTGAGGAAGAGGAGATTGTGACAGAACCAAGAAGCGAAGCGGGGAGCCGAGATGCAAGCCCGCAGACTGGCTGCATCGGTCGAGTTTCTGATGCTCCAAATCGGCAGATTGAATCTGAGTCGATTCTTGCGTACATTTGCGGGACATTTTTCCCACGAGAGGAGTCCCGCATGAGAACAACGGTACTGATGCTGACTGTGGCGGCCCTTTGCGCTTCCCTGGGGTTTGCACAGGACGAACCGATCCCCCCCAAGCGCTCCCACATGGTGAAAGTCGGGCTCTTCGGCGGCCTCACTCCCGGTATGATATTCCCCAACGTCAAACCGATAAACGACTTCCTCCAGGCTGGAGGTGCAGCTCCCCTGAAAACCAACGGCGTGTTCATGCTCGGCGGAGCCGGAGCCGCGTACATCATGATCGTGCCCAACCTCCGCGTGGGAGGGGTGGGGATGAGCGGCTCGATAAGCAGCACGTCGCTTGACGCCGCGACGAACATCCTGCGCGACGTCCAGCTCAAAATCGGGTACGGCGGCCTGACGGTCGAGTATGTCGTGCCGATATTCGAACATCTCGATTTTGCGTTCGGGACGATGCTGGGCGGCGGCGGGATGGACCTCACGCTGCGCAAGAGCAACGGCGGGAGCAACACGTGGACCGGGGAACAGGGCTATCTCGGTGCTGCGGGAAATGTCTTTACCGCATCCGGCGCGGAGCTGGGATCGCCGCCGAACAACGTCACGAGGATCCTCACGGGCTCCTTCTACATCATTGTCCCCTCTGTGGCGTTCGAATATGCGCTGACGGGGTGGTTTGCCCTCCGGCTCGGTGCCAGCTACGTCGGCATGGTGGCTCCCACGTGGAAGGTCGACTCGAACTATGACCTTCTGGGAGTCCCCTCGAATGTGAACGGGAACGGATTCATGGTGAACCTGGGGCTCCTCGTCGGAACATTCTGACCGGGGGGGAAGCCGTTGCAGGGCTGACCCGGCCGGGGACTTATTCCTTTTCGTTGAACCGGGTTCCCTTCCACTCCCCGAACAGGTTCCTGCACCTGGAGCGCTGATACTTCCCGGTCGATGTCACCGGGACATCTCCCCCAAAGACAACGACTTTGGGGGATTTTGTATAGGGGAGATGCCGCCGGCACGCGGCTTCAGCTCCGGACGACCCTGTTGCGGAGTATGCCGATCCTTTCAATTTCGAGTTCCATCACGTCGCCCGGTCTGACCCACCGGTCGAGTTCCAGCCCGCATCCCGTGCCGACGGTGCCGGACCCGAGAACGTCGCCCGGATGTATTGTCTGGTCATGCGAGAGGAACTCGATCATCTGTTCGAATTTCCAGTGGAGTGAGGACGTGTTCCCCCGGGACCATTCCTCCCCGTTGATCCGCGCGGTCATTGTCAGGTTGTAGGGGTCGCCGATCTCGTCGGGTGTGACAAGGACGGGGCCCATGGCGGTGCACCAGTCTTTCCCTTTTGCGGGACCGAGGCGCACGCGCATCTCGCTCCGCTGTATATCCCGGGCGCAGAAATCGTTCATCACCGTGAACCCGGCGATGTACTCGCCCGCGCGCTCCGCGGGGATATTGCGCCCGGTCCTCCCGATCACGAGCGCGATCTCGAGCTCGTAGTCGAATTTTTCCGTGAACGACGGCCAGGGGACGTCGTCCTCCGTTCCGATGATGTTCTGCCTGCCGCTCGTGCAATAGACGGGAATCTCGTACCACTCCGGGGGCATCGGCTCCCCCATTTTCTCAAATCCTTTCTTCACGTGCGCTTCGAACGCATAGAAATCGCGGACGGAAGGGGGCTCAGGAAGGGGGGGCCGCAGGCGCACGCTCTTTGCGGGATAGACGAGCGTCTCCTCACGGGGGCCCCTGGGGGGAGCCCCTTCCCGTGCACACTCCTCTTCGAGTGAGGCAAGTGAAGCCCGCGCGAACCCCATCGACGTATCGCCGCCTTTGATGAACTCGAGGAGGGACGGGGGAACGAGGACATCTGCAAGCGCGGCCGGCCGGACCTCCCCCTTGCGGGCAAGGTGCCATGCGCAGGCGAAATTCATGTCGACGATCCCCGCGGGGAGGACGGCACCGAGACGGTTGTGTCTCCCGAGGCTTGTCGCCACTTCAAACGTGCAGAGTTTCATCCGGACCTTGTCAGAGATTCCCCCTCAGAGCCTGCTCCCGCTCGATCGCTTCGAACAGGGCTTTGAAATTCCCCTTTCCGAAGCTCCTGCTTCCTTTGCGCTGTATCACTTCGAAAAAGAGCGTCGGGCGATCCTGGACCGGCCTGCTGAATATCTGGAGCATGTATCCCTCGTCGTCCCTGTCAACGAGGAGCCCGAGCCGCTCGAGAGCTTCGACCGGCTCATCGATCTTCCCGACACGCTCCGTTATATCCCTGTAATAGGCGGCGGGGACCCTGAGGAATTCGACCCCCTG
>PMJQ01000018.1 GCA_003157485.1 Ignavibacteriota bacterium | reverse complement strand
TATTGCAATCCTGACGGCATACGCGGCGAAATTCTTCAGCAACATCCTTGTCTTTCTTCAGGTTCTTGTGATGTTCTTCATTATCCCGTTGTTCGGTGTTGTCATTCTCGGGATGCTGTGGAAACGGGCAACGGCCGCCGGGGGGTTCTGGGGATTTCTTGCGGGGATTCTCACCTCGGTCGGAGAGTTCGTGTACGTCCATGTGTTCCCCGGGTATTTCGATGCGGCACATCTCAATCCCGACCACGTCCGGAATATCGCCATGACGCCTCTGGCACAGGATATGGCCGTCAACATGTATAGCGCGCTCTGGTCGTTGCTCGTATGCGTCGGAGTAACTGTCCTTGTGAGTCTTGTCACCAAACCAAAAACGCGCGAGGAGCTCAAAGACCTTGTCTATGGACTGACGAAAATACCCGATGAGGGGCCGACGCCGTGGTATAAACATCCGAATTTCTGGGCGGGTGTCGTGTTCTGTGTTCTCATTGCGGTCAATATCATTTTCTGGTAGTGAGGTGAACAATGGAGTCTCCCCGTCAAATCGAAATCTGGTTCTTCATCGGAGCCCTGCTCTTTGTCTATGGTGTGCTTATTACCGGAGCGGGAATCTATCACCTTGTAAATCCTCCCCCGGAGCAAATCGCACTGCGCGAACTCCATTCAGACTTGTGGTGGGGTGTTCTGCTGCTCGTGCTGGGATCGGTCTATTCAACTCGTTTTTGGCCGTGGCGGCGGCGGGTCCCTCCGGAGAGTTGAACGCGCGCCTGCTTGATGCGCCGGTACCGGATTTCCTTCGTTCGGGATCCACGAGAGGGAAGAGGCTTTTCATGCAGTGCAGACTTCGATTGTGTGCCTTCCATCCACCCCAAAGGACTTGACAATGCGATACGCACAACGCAAAACTGCCCGCATCATCGTCTTCATGATCTGCGTTCTGTGGGCGGGCACCGCCTTGTGTCAACAATTGCAGTTGAACGACCTTGGTTACTTCGAAGCGCGTGGTCTCAATGTCCTTGTCTTCAGTAACCAGTACAACGGGTTTTTCTTTGATGAAAAGACCGCGGGAATAGAACTCATCCATCACGGTGTGCGAACGGCAACCGGTGGCGCGGTGCGCCTGCAGCCGACGCCCGAACAATGGGACCTGATTCCCGTGATGACTGAACGCACAGTGGACAGAAAGAACAATGCGATTGAAGTGAAGTTGCGCTATAAGGAGTATAATTTTGAGTCCAGAGTGACCGTCACCGCTAAGGATAATGGCGTCGTGATTCGCGTAAGCCTGGACGCGCCGCTTCCCGAGAAGCTTGTCGGACATGCGGGATTCAACCTCGAATTTCTCCCTTCCGCCTACTTCGAGAAGACGTTCCTGGCGGACGGCCGGCCCGGAATCTTCCCACTCTCTCCGTCCGGTGACGCGGCAGTGCGCCCCCTTGCGGAAAAGATCCCCCAGTTCAACGGCTATTCGACATTCGACGACAGGGGCCGGGGTGAATTTCTTGTTCCCGGGCCCCTCGCCCGGTGCGCCGCACTGGTCCTGGCGCCGGAGGATCCGGAACGGTGTGTCAGGATACGGTCGCTCACGGGGGACCTGATGCTCTATGACGGACGCATGCTCGCGCAGAACGGGTGGTTTGTCGTGCGCAGTGTGATCCCGGCAAATAAGACCGGCACCGTCGTCGAATGGTACGTCGAGCCGAATACAATTCCGCACTGGACGCGGCCGCCGGTGATCGGGTTCTCACAGGTCGGGTACCATCCTTCCCAGAACAAAATTGCGGTCATAGAGCTGGATAAAAACGACACCCCGGAGCAGACCGCTTCGGTGTTTCAGGTGACGCCGGAGGGGAAGCTCGTCCCGAAGTGCACGGGCGCGGTACAACCGTGGGGACAGTATCTCCGCTACAACTACGTGAAGTTCGATTTCACGTCGGTCAGAGACACCGGCGTGTATGTCATCAAATACGGCGACCGGCAGACGGACGCGTTTCCGATAAGCTCCCGGGTGTATGAGGATGTATGGCACCCGACGCTTGACGTATGGTTCCCTGTTCAGATGGACCACATGCTTGTCAGGGAAGCATACCGCATATGGCACGGTGCGGCGTTTCTCGACGACGCGCTCCAGGCCCCCGTCAACATCAGGCATTTCGACGGGTATTGGATGGATTCGACGACGCACACGCAATACAAGCCGCTGGAGCATATCCCCGGACTTGATGTCGGAGGATGGTTTGATGCAGGTGACTTTGATATCGAGACCGCCCATCACTGCACCGCCATTATGAGTTTTGTGGACTCATGGGAACAGTTCAATCTCAGGCGCGACGAGACCTACGTGGACCAAAAGACCCGGTATGTCGATATCCATCGGCCCGATGGGAAGCCTGATCTCCTGCAGCAGATTGAGCACGGAACCCTCCAGCTCGTGGCGCAATTCAAGAATGTGGGCTTCGCCGTGCGGGGGATTAATTTCCCCTCCCTCTTCGAATATCATCACCTGGGAGACGCATCAACAAGCAGCGACAACAGGCTGTATGACCCTGCGCTCAAGCCGTACGAGACGAAGGGACTGTCAAGCGGAACGATGGATGATCGCTGGGTATTCACGCCGAAGCTCCCGGGTCTGAACTACTCTGCCATTGCGGCGCTGGCGGCCGCCAGCCGCGCATTGAAGGGGTACAACGACGCGCTTGCTGCGGAGGCCCTCACAACGGCGGAAGCAGCATGGGACAGGGAGCAGAAGGAGCCGCCTCCCCCGCGCGGCCGGATGATGCCCTGGTTCTTCAACAACACGGAATGCGGTGCGGCGTTGCAGCTCTATTTGACGACGAAGAACGAGAAGTACTATCACCGGTTCGATGAGCTCATCTGGCCGCAGCTGGATTCGGGGCTTGCATGGAACATTGCGACCGCGGCAAAAGCAGTCCCGTACATGCCTCCGGCCTACAGGTCCCGGCTTGAGAAATATGTTCTGAGCTATAAGGCGGTCAGTGACAGTCTCGTCCGGCAGAATCCCTACGGGGTCCCCATCGGAACACGCGGGTGGGCCGGAAACTCCGAACTGATAGACTGGTCGATTGCGAATTACTTCCTGCATAAGAGCTACCCGGATATCATAGGGCGCGAGCAGGTGTACAGGGCCCTCGATTACGTGTTCGGCTGCCATCCGTATTCGAATCTTTCATTCGTCGCGGGGGTCGGAACGCGCTCGAAAAAGAGAACGTACGGGAGCAACAGAGCGGACTTCTCATTCATCGCGGGGGGAGTTGTTCCCGGGGTGCTCCTGTTGAAGCCGGACTTCCTGGAGAACAAGGAGGACTGGCCGTTCCTCTGGGGTGAGAATGAATGTGTCATTGACATCTGCGCCGACTATATCTTTCTCGCGAATGCCGTTGACGGGCTCGTGAAGACCGGGAACTAGGCTGCCGTTTCCGTGTCACGTCGTCCACCGCTCCCGCGGCACAGGCCCGTGGTCGCGGTTGCCGGGACGGAGCGTCATCAAACACCGTATGAGGAGGTCAGTATGAGGAGACGGGGTGTACAAACGCGAATCTGTCTTGTCATCGCCGCACTGCTGGCGATGGTTTCCCTCCCCGCGGCGCTGCGGGCCCAGATCGTGACAAACGGGGGGTTTGAAAGCTCCAGCCCTGGTGACATTACGTCAACCGGCACCAGGGGGTGGGTCATCGGGGTCGCAAGCGGCATCACGCCGCCGCCGGTGTTCGAGATTGAGGGCGACACGGTCGAAGAAGGCATCCGGGCGTTGAAGGTCAGACTGCACGGCCTTGGAACGAATCCATGGGATATTCAAATAGTTGCAGACAGCATCCCTGTCATCCCGGGGGTAACGTACACGTATTCCATCTGGGCAAAGAGCGCGAAACCGGGCGCGACGGTGAATTTCACCGTCGGGAACTATGCATTCTCGGAATACGGTGCAATTCGTCCCGCCACCCTCGATATACACTGGCAGCAGTACACAATGCAGTTTACGGTCAGTGACGGCAAGACGGTCATCAGGGCGCCGATCCACTTTTATGGAGCGATTGACACCGCCAACAGCATATTCATCGACAATCTGCAGATCGTGGATCCGAATGCGGCAAAGAGGCCTGTGATCGTGGAAGCGGAATCCGGAGTCCGCGGCAGCAATTTCCCTGTTTTGCAGGACAGCAATGTCACGTATGTCGCAGTCAATACGAGCTCCGTGCATGCCGGGAACCCCGGTGACACAAGCCGCATGATTGCATACCAGGTGCAATTTGCCGATTCGGGATCATACAATCTCTTTGCCCGCGTCCGGGTCGACTCGGGTGCATCCACCGGAAGCTTCTTCTACGGCAACGGGTTCGGTGTGAAGAACGATACGCTCGGCAGCGATTGGATCGCCGTCAACGGTCTTGCCACAGGCGGATTCTCGGATCCGGCCGGTTTTGTGGATGGTCCCGGGACGATCGGCAGGGGAGTCTGGAAGTGGGTCAACCTGACGAGGAATGCCTATCAGGGTGCAAAGGGGAATCCCTTTGTCGTCGGGAAGGACAGTCTGAGAATGGGTTTTCAGATCGGCGGCGGAGACCGGGGATTGGATATCGACAAATTTGCTTTCGGCAAGTCGGGTCTGCATTTCNNCGGGGTCACCGACACCGCGGTCGTGTACAATGGTCCCCCCCTCGCAGAAGGGCAGAGCAAGTTCCTTGGATGTGCCTATGACCAGCCGGATAACGGCTTTGCAACGTATTGGACCCAGTTGACGGTGGGGAACGCGGGAAAGTTCGGTTCCGTCGCCGGCACAATCGACACGAACACGTGGGACTGGAGCGGGCTCGACACGGCATACCACTATGCGATTGACAATCACCTGGTCTTCAAAGATCACAATCTGATCTGGGGGCAGCAGCAGCCTTCCTGGATCTCCAGCCTTGATTCGGCGACGAAGGCTCAGTCCATCGAGACATGGATAAGGATGGTGGGA
>PMJQ01000169.1 GCA_003157485.1 Ignavibacteriota bacterium | reverse complement strand
TGCGCACGCGGACGAACGTGACGGTATTTAATGCGCTGGGTCAGGTGGTGAAGGAGCTTGTCAACGAGGATGAGGACGCCGGCTATCATGAAGTGCGGTTCGACGGGACCGGCCTCGCCTCGGGGGTCTATTTCTACAGGCTCCAGGCGGGGAGTTTCGTTGAGACAAAGAAGCTGACTCTTCTCAAATAGTATCAACTGCCGGGACGCCCCGTCTTCTCCGGCGGGGCGTCCCTCTCCTTCCCGTTACGCCGTCAATTTCACGTCAGGCAGATGTGTCATCGCCTCGCGGACAAGGCTCTCGGGATACGCGTAGTCCTCGAGTTTCCCCTGGTGGAACGCGTCGTACGCTCCCATGTCGAAGTGGCCGTGCCCCGAGAGGTTGAATGCGATCACCTTCTTCTTCCCCTCCGTGCGGCACAGCACAGCCTCGTCGATTGCCGCGCGTATCGCGTGCGCGGATTCCGGTGCGGGAATGACCCCTTCGGCGCGCATGAATGCCACCGCTGCCTTGAATGTCTCGATCTGGTTGACCGCGCGCGCTTCGATGTTCCGGTTCTCCACGAGCGCGCTGATGCTGGGCGCCATGCCGTGGTACCGGAGTCCTCCCGCGTGTATCCCCGGGGGCATGAACGTGTGGCCGAGTGTGTGCATCTTAACGACCGGTGCCATGGCGGCGGAATCGCCGTAGTCGAACGTATACTTCCCCTTTGTCAGGCTGGGACATGAGGTGGGTTCGACGGCGATGAGCCGCGTCTTTTTCCCCTCCGTCAGGTTCCTGTGGAGAAACGGAAATGCGAACCCGGCAAAATTCGACCCGCCCCCCGCGCATCCGATCACGATGTCGGGATATTCCCCCGCAATCTCCATCTGCTCCAGAGCCTCCAGTCCTATGACTGTCTGGTGGAGGAGAACGTGCCCCAGCACCGACCCGATCCCGTATTTCTTCGCCCCACCGGACGCCGCGGCCGCTTCCACCGCCTCCGAAATGGCGATCCCGAGCGATCCCTGTGAGTCCGGGTTCTCCGCGAGGACCTTTTTTCCGTAATTGGTCTGCGTGCTGGGGCTTGCAAAGACCTTCGATCCGTAACTCTCCATGACGACGCGGCGGTACGGTTTCTGCGTATAGGACACTTTGACCATGTAGACTTCGAGGTCGATGCCGAAAAAATTGCACGCCATCGCGAGCGCCGTGCCCCACTGGCCGGCCCCGGTTTCAGTGGTCATAGCTTTTGTGCCGGCTTCTTTGTTGAAAAAAGCCTGGGCGACCGCGGTGTTCGGCTTGTGGGATCCGACCGGGCTGGCCCCTTCATACTTATAATAAATGTGTGCCGGCGTCCCCAGCGCCTTCTCGAGCCTCAGAGCACGGCACATCGGCGTCGGCCGCCAGAGCCTGTAGATCTCTCTGACGGGCTCCGGGATCTCAATCCAGCGCTCCCTGCTTACCTCCTGTCCGATCAGGCTCATCGGAAAAAGAACGCTCAGGAAATCCGGTGTGACGGGTTTGAGCGTTCCGGGATGCAGCACGGGCTGCGGCGGAACCGGCATGTCGGCGTTGATGTTATACCATGCTTTCGGTACCTTTGTCTCGTCGAGAAGGAATCTGGTTCTCTCACTCATTCTCAATCCTCCGTTGTTGGAAAAATGTCGGTGTTTTCCGTGGGAAATCCTAGTGCCGCCCGTGAAAAAAAATCTTCCCTCCCCGTGCGTCTCCGGGAGCGCATACTGCTGCACCAGGTGCACCCGGTGAAGCTGGTTGTCGACTGGGGGACGGGCTTTGCCGCCGCATGGCTGTTCTGGGACAAGGAGATCGTCGCCGCGCTCCTCGTCGGACTGGTCCCCTCGGTCATTGTCTCTGCATACATGATCTCCCGGACGGACCTGACGCGCTACAGGGACACTCCGCTCGGCCGGTATTTTCTCTCTNNATACTCCTGGCGTGGGGGAAAGGCCTCCTTGTAAAAGAGAAAGGGGACACCCCGCGCGTACCATGATGAATCCTCCTCCCCCTGTTCTTCTTCCCGTTGTTCTCCGCGGGGATCGCCTGGAGCTTCACCCTCTCGCGGAGGCTCATGCGGGCGATCTCTCGAAGGCGGTCGCAGTTGATGATCTCTGGCGGCTCGGGGTTTCAGATCTCCCGACGCCGGACGGGATGGGAGAGTATATCGCCGGGGCGCGTACGGCACAATCAGCGGGGAAAGCGCTCCCATTTGCGATTATTGAGAGATCCACGGGCCGTGCAGTGGGCTCCACCCGGTTCGGCAATTTCGAGCTGGCCCATCGCCGCGTGGAAATCGGATGGACCTGGCCGGGAACCCCGTGGCAGCGGACTGCGTTCAATACGGAAGCGAAGTATCTCCTCCTCACGCATGCGTTTGAATCGCTCGATCTGAACCGCGTCGAATTCAAGACGGACGTTTTGAATGAACGGTCAAGGAATGCAATCCTTCGCCTCGGGGCGGAGAAAACCATAATGTTCATTCAGGAGGATACTGTATGAAACGATCGTATGCGCTGGCTGCTGCACTGTGCCTCATGTTCTTTTCCGCGGGCGTTGCGTTGCGGACCCCCGGATCATCCCCCCGCCCGGCCGGACCTGCCGTCGAGCAGGATACTGCAAGCCATGAGCAGAATGCGCAGCTGATCGAACACGAGCTCGGAGAGCTCAGGGCAAAGATCGCGGGACGGGAGAAGGAACCCGCGGGCGATGTGTTCAAGAACATACAGTTGAACAAGGCCATGGAAGCCGGGAGGCTCCCCGGCATGATGGGATTCTGGAGCAATGCGCTGGGGGTGACGTGCAAACACTGTCACATCGTCGATCAGTGGGAGAAAGAGGACCGGCCGGAAAAGCAGATCGCGCGCGACATGGTGGCGATGGTGGGCACGATCAACACCGATCTTTTGAAGAAGATCAAGAACCTCGACAGCCCCGAACCCCGGATCGGTTGCTGGACATGCCACCGCGGAAAGGTCATACCGGAGTTCTTCCCTCCGCGCGAGAAGAAGAACTAGCAATTTCCCGCTGCCTCATTTCCTGTCCGCCAGCCTGAACCGGAACGGCATCGTGATCCAGACGGCGACGGGGCCCGCGTTCATGTACGCGGGGATAAACAGGAATTGCGTTGCGGCGGTGATCGCCGGCTCGTTGAATATATCTGCGGTGCTCTGGACGACGGAGACGTCTCTCGGGTTCCCCTCCTTGTCGACCCAGAATTTCAGATAGACTGTCCCCTCCAGGTTCGCCTTGATCGCGAGCTCCGGATAGACGGGGGGGACCCTCTTTATGATTTTCGGCATCTCCTCCACGGGTTGGAATGGAGGGGGGACGGCGTCAGGCTCAGGAATCTTGATCTCCCCTCCGTATTCAGCCGCTTCGCCTCCATTCACGGCAGTTCCTTCTGGAGTGAAGTCGACGTTTGGAGCGAGTTCTTGACCCGGGTCGGCAATCGGATCCGGGACCGGGACCGGAGTTCCGACGGAGCGCTTGACCCCGCGCTCTGCGATATTGATTGACGTGCGCAGGTCGGGATTAATCGGCAGAGGAAGATACACGCCGATGTGAACCGGCCTGACGTAGATAACTCCTGTTTCACCGGAATCCGTGACACCCGCAAGTTTGTACGAGAAGACCACTGCAAGGTGTATAGCAATCGCGAGTCCAAGCCCCGTCATCCAGTACAATTGCATCGAATCCTTCAATTCTATCGCACCATAGCGGGGTCTGCCGGCGGAACCTGGTCTGTCTGTCATGATGTCCTCCCTTGGTGTTCTTCAAAGGTTATACTCCCCGTGCGCTAAGCATGTTCCCTTCCTGGAGGGATTTCGTGATCATCCGGCTCTCCGCCCCTCCTCCCGCATGTGAGTACGTCGTTCTTGATTTCGGGAATTGATTTGCCCTTTTCTGCGCCGGGTGGCGCAGTTCTCGCCGCACTTCCCCTCTCAACGTACTGGCACACAAATGGTTGCTGCTTGGGAAGGACGTCGGTAAGTCCCGGCTCTGTTTCCCCGCTCCCGGCTGCCTTTCGCGGTTCTTCTTTCATTTTCCGAAGGAGTCAAGCATGTATACAAACGTGCGCCGCGCCGTCGCAGGCGCCTGCCTTGTCGTCGCCATTGTCATGTGGGCCCTGCCGTCGCTGGCAGGGGAGGGGATGTGGACGTTTGACAATCCCCCCCGGAAACAGCTCAAGGAATTGTACGGATTTGAACCGACGCAGCAGTGGCTCGACCATCTGCGGCTGTCGAGCGTTCGCGTTGGAGACGGCGGCTCGGGGTCGTTTGTGAGCCCGAACGGTCTTCTCCTGACAAACGACCACGTCGGGAGGGGTCAGCTCCAGAAACTCTCCACGAAAGACCGTGATCTCGTTGCGGAGGGGTTCTATGCGCGGACGCCGGCGGAGGAATTGAAATGCCCGGACCTCGAGCTGAATGTCCTCATCTCCATGCAGGACGTCACGGAGCGTGTCCTCGGTGCAGTGAAGGAGGGGATGTCATCCCGTGAAGCGCTGGACGCGCGGCGGTCCGAAACGGCGAAGATCACGAAGGAATCTGCGGACAAATCCGGACTCAAGGCCGACATCGTGTCATTCTACAATGGAAGCGAATACTGGCTCTACATGTACAAGAAGTACACGGACGTGCGGCTGGTCATGGCCCCGGAAGTCCAGATCGCATTCTTCGGCGGCGATCCGGACAACTTCACATTCCCCCGCCACGATCTCGATATCACGTTCTTCCGCGCGTACGAGGACGGGAAACCCGCCAACACCGCGCAGTATCTCAAATGGAAAACCGCCGGGGCGCATGAGGGCGATCTTGTCTTCGTGTCCGGCCATCCGGGATCCACAAACCGGCTCCAGACCTACGCACAGACCGAGTACCAGCGGGACGTCGCATATCCCGCGCGTCTCAAGAGCCTCGTCCGCTCGCTCGATCTTCTGAAGAAATATTCCTCGCGCGGTCCCGAGCAGGCGCGACAGGCGGCCGGAAGCATATTCGGCATGGAAAACGGCCGGAAGGCCTCGGAGGGGGAATATCAGGGGCTTCTTGACAGGACGCTGATGGCGAAGAAGTACCAGGAGGACAAAGATCTGCGTGACAGGGTGGACGCCAATCCTGAATGGAAAAGGGCATACAGCTGGGGATGGGATACGATCACGTCCGTCCTCGCACGGCAGAAACTCATGTCCCGCCAGGGGACGTACCGGACGATCCGCGGCAGGCTGTTTCAGATGGCGCTCCAGCTCGTCCAGGCTGCGGAGGAGCTGAAGAAGCCGAACGGCGAACGCCAGGCTCCCTATCAGGAAGCTAATCTCCCCGGGTTAAAGTTCCGGCTCTTCTCTCCGGCGCCGGTCTATCCTGAACTCGAGGAAGCACAGATCGCGGACGGCCTGGCGGAGGGGATCGAGAACATCGGAGCCGACGATCCGTTCCTCAAAGAGGTGCTGAACGGCCGCACCCCGGAGGTTGCAGCGTCGGAGCTCGTCGCAGGCACCAGGATGGCCGATGTAAAGGTGCGCAGAGACCTCTTTGAAGGGGGCGAAAAGGCCGTCGACGCATCGGCGGATCCGATGATTGTCCTGGCGCGCAAGCTCTCCCCCGTCCTTGCGGAAACGCGGAAATGGAACGAGAAGTACATTCTCGGACCGAACGCATCCGCGCTCGAGGCGATAGGCAACGCCCGGTTTGCAGTGTACGGGAAATCCGTCAACCCCGATGCCACGTTCACGCTCAGGCTCTCGTACGGGACGATCAAGGGGTATCCGATGAACGGGACCCAGGCACCGCCGATGACGACTCTGTACGGGCTCTATGACAGGGCATACGGGTTCGGGAACAGGGGGGCATGGACGCTCCCCCAGAGGTTCGTTGACGGCGTTGCGGAGCTCGATCTTGCCACCCCGCTCGATTTTGTGTGCACGTGCGACATCATCGGAGGGAACTCGGGTTCGCCCGTTGTCGACAGGGACGGTGCATTCGTCGGGCTCATATTCGACGGCAATATCGAGAGCCTCCCCGGCCGGTTTATGTATTCTGAATCCACGAACAGGGCTGTCGCGGTTCACCCGGCAGGGATCATTGAGTGCCTCCGGAAGCTCTACAATGCAAACGGACTGGCCGATGAGCTGGAAGGGGTGACACAGGTGCAGTAGCCCGCGCAGAGCGGGAGACACGTACGGGAGATCCCTGCCGCCCATCCGGCAGGGATCTTTCATCTCCGGGATCCGAGTCGTACATTCAATCGAAGGAACTTGTCATAATCCGGTGACTGCACATGCGCATTATCGCTGCAACGGGTATCGTTCTCTTTCTGTTCGTTCCCCCGACGGGGAACGGTCAACCACAGGGGAAGGAGCATGTCTCGGTTTCTGCAAAGCTCTCGCAGGACGGCGTTCAGGGAGGAGGAGAGTTGCGCGGCGCGCTGATCATGACAGTGGCGGGCGGATGGCATGTCAACTCCGCCACTCCGGCCGACGAGAACCTCATCGGGACCGCCGCCTCATTTTCTCCCCCTGCAGGGCTGTCGGTGGTGCAGGTGCAGTATCCCGGCGGGACATCGAAGAAGTTCGCGTTTTCAGAAGAACCGGTGAGTGTGTACGAAGGAACCGTGGTCATACTGTTCAAAATTACCGCACTCCCTTCAACGTCACCGGGAGACTACGCGCTTCCCGTTGATGTCTCGTACCAGGCGTGCAATAACGATATCTGCCTTCCCCCGGCCGCCATCCGCGCCGTCATCACGGTCCGTGTGCTTTCATCGGGCGCCGTCCCCGTGCATGTCAATGATGAGTTGTTTAACGGAAATTCGGATAAATAACCGGGGGGAATGTCCCCCCTTCGCCCGGCACACACTGGAGGGTTGCATGAGACGATCGCTGATGTTTCTCCCCCTGCTTCTGGCGCTCTTTGTGACGCGCGTGAACGCCCAGTCCGATACGGCGGCATTCCGTTCGGCCATGGCGGTCAGGCAGACGCAGGAGAGGATATCCGCGCTGAGGCAGTTTGTCGCTCAGTTCCCGCAGAGCATGCTGAGGGCCGGGGGATACAACGCGCTGTTCGCCCTCTATGTGGACCAGGGGGACGAATCCCGGGCGCTCGATGCGGCAACGCACTATCTGGGTCTCGTACCGCCGGGTGCGCGCATGAACACATACAACCAGTTTGCGTATGCGCTCGCCGGGAAGAACATCGGGTTGGACTCGGCCCTCGTGTACGCGGAACTTGCCGAATCGATGGCAAGAGGCGGGGGGAGCGGCACGCTCGGGCCGATCCTGGACACGCACGCATTCGTTCTCTTCAGGAAAGGAGATGCCGCCGCCGCGGAAAAACTTCAGGAGGAAGCGATGCGGGGGCATGAGGATGACCCCGAGTATCTCGGCCACCTCGCTCTCTATCAGGAAAAGAACGGTAAGCGCCGTCAGGCGCTCTCGACCGCTTCCCGGGCGGTGTACCTGGGGGGCGACCGTGAGATGAAATCGAGATTCCTTGAATGGCTCGCGCTGGAGGAAAAAGGGGAAAAGAGCCGCGAAGCGCTGATGCAATCTATCGTCCTGCAAACGGTCCACTCCTCAATTGACACCCTGAGCGGACCCGCGGCAGTCGCCGCAAAAAGCAATGCCGCGGCGTTCATGGCCCGGTTTTCCGTTGACCTCCCTGCTGCGCAGAAATATGCCGAGGCCGCGGCGCAGAGTCTTTCGAAAGACTCCCCTGTCGAAGACGCTGTAACGTTCAGGCAGAATCTCGCGCTTGTGACGGCCGCCCGGGGGAATTTGCGGGAGGCTCTTGAGATGCTCCGGTCGATCGAGGATTTTGCCTCCCCATGGTCGACGGACTTCTGGACGGCGCTCGGGGAGATCTACCGGAGGCTCGGGGATCCCGGGAAGGCGATCGCTGCGTACATGAACGGTCTGACGGTGCTCAACCCGAAAGAGCTCCGTGACTCGCTTGAATCCGTGTACAAAACAGTTCACGGATCGACCGCGGGACTGGACGCGGATCTTGAACGGGTGAAGGAATCGGGGGCGGAGTTCGACCCGGGACGGTATTCCCCCGGAGGACCCGGCTCGGGGAAGGCGATTCTCGCCGAGCTTTTCACGGGCGCGGAATGTGGTCCCTGCGTTGCGGCCGACATGGCGTTCGACGCGCTGGGAGAATACTTCCCCCGGACGGACCTTCTGATGCTCGAATACCACGTTCATATCCCCGGACCGGATCCGCTCACGACGGATGATTCGTGGAGCCGCTATCAGATGTACCGGGCGGGGGGGACTCCGACTGCCGTGATCGACGGCCGGGAAAAAATTGTGGGAGGGGGACCCAGGTTCATTGCGCATAACCGCTTCAACCTCTACCGGTATGCGATTCAGAAATACGTGGGGGAGGCTCCGGGGATGAGCCTGGCGATCGACGTCGCGCGGCTGCATGAGAGCATCACTGTCACTGCCCGCGTCGGGAAGGGGGGGGCAGGCGGGAATGCCTCCGGCTGTGTCCTCCATGTTGCCCTCGTCCAGCGCTCGGTTGACTACACGGGAGCGAACGGCATATCACGGCATGCGATGGTCGTCAGGAAACTCTTTGGCGGCCCCGGGGGGACATCCCTGACCAACCCCGCGGCGGACCAGACTCTCCGCACGTCTCTCGACCTCGCGGAAGTGGATGCCGGTATCAGGGATCTGCTCCGCGATCCGAAGGGGCGGTCCTCCTGGCCGGGCCCAAAAAGGCTGTTCAACGGGTGGAGGCCTCATCCTGAGAGTGTCGACCGCACGAATCTCACCGTCGTTGCCTGGATACAGGACCCGGCGACGAACGCGGTTCTCCAGTCCGCTTATCAGGACGTCCCGGCCGGGATGAGAGCCGACTGACACCTCGCGGAGGGAACTCTGGAAGCATTCACGGTGTATGAGTGTGAACCTGAAGAGAGGGTCCTTCTGATGCCGTGGATTATCTCCAGTCGGTTGCTTCGATGAGCGTCACCCCGGGAAACCGGAGGGGCATAACCCGGAACGTGGCGGCTTCCGCGCACCACGTGCGGATGTCGGCGAGAGAGTAGGCGCTCCCCCCGATTTCATTCATGAGATTCAGTCCCACCATCAGGGGCATGAACGCGGAGATGAGTGACCGTTCCCCGGTGCCCGTCATCTGATCGAGTATGTAGAGCCTCCCCCCCGATCTGAGCGACCCCGCGGCACGGGCAATGAGGCTCCGGTTTTGCTCTTCGTCGAACCCGTGAACGATGTTGAACAGGAACACAGCGTCCTGATCTCCCGGAAGTGGAGATGTCAGTATGTCTCCCGACACGAGGCGTATTCTCTCTTCCGGGCCGGTCCCCGCTGTCGCGGCCGCGACGCGGAGTGCCGGAGGAAAATCCATGACGACTGCGCTGCAATCAGCGTGCGTCCGGCAGCACTCACGCGCATAGAGCGCATGGGAGCCCCCCAGGTCGAGCACGTGCCCCCCGCTCTCGGGAATCCGGATTCTACGCATGACTTCAGGGAGGAGAAGGCGCGCGAGGTTTGCCATCGCTCTGACGTATGTCTCCCAGTCCGTATCGGTGAACGACGCATAGTAGGGTTCGCGGGGTTTCCCGTGTTCCAGTGAATAGTCAAGCCCTGAGAGTCTTGAGTTGAGCGAATCAAAGTAGAGAATCAGATCCCCGAGGTACGTCGGGGAGTCTTTGACAAGCCATTTCTTCGCCTCCGGGCCTGCGCTGTACATCCCTTTCCTGCACCTGACATACCCCCCCGCGACAAACGCATCTGCAAGGAGCCTGACCCCCCCTGCGCCGAGCCCGGTGTTCCTGGACAACTCCTCAATTGCCATCGGGTGTCGCGCGACGGACTCGAACATCCCCCGCCGCAACCCAACCGTCAGGGCGCGCGCGAATATGACCGCCCCGAATGCATCCATAACGGGAGTGGGGAGTATGTGGAGCCTGTGCAGAACGCGTTCGGTGAACGAAAGTGCCGGGGGCATCGGTTGATTTTCCAGCTAGAGACGCATCGTCCTCATTTCCCTGTTTTTGCGAAGAACCTGTTCCAGTCCTTCGTCATGTCCGCGATTGTCCAGCCGCTCTTCCGTGCGATGTCAAGTGCGCTGTCAAGCTTGCCGAACATCGCCTTTCTGTCGTAGGCGAATTCATTCCCCCCGTTCGTGTGGTGCACAAGGAGGACCAGGTGCCTCCCCTCCGCGGCTGCGGTCCACCGGAGCATTTCGAGGTCCCCGTCTGAATTCCCGAACGCCGCGATCGGCCGGCGGCCCGTCACGCGGTAGATCGCCGGCGGTCTCCCCGCTCCGTCTTCCAGCATGTCAAAATCAGGCCGGCGGACAAGTTCCGGCACTCCTTTGTGCACCTCGTATTTGGTTCTCACGCTGCTCCCGATGATATGAGCCGGAGGGACCCCGTAGACCTTTTCGGCCCAGGATCTCAGAAACGCTGCATCCCCGCGGACGACGATGTATATCCTGAATCCGTTCGACCTGAGGAAATCGAGAAGCTCGAGCATTGGGAGGAGACCGCATTCACTGTAAAGCCGGTTCAGCCTCGGGTTTCTCGCCTTTGCGATCCATCCGTTCACCGTGGCCTCAAACTCTTCGGGAGTCATGCCGCTGTGCACGGCCGCCGTGAGCTCGAGTATGCCGCGCGTCCCTGCGGAGGCAAGCCCTTTCAGGTTTTTTGAAAGCGCCGAGCGGAACGGTTCCTTTGATTGCCACCGAGGGTTCCGGGATGCGAGTGCCTTGATCCTGTCCATGAGGAATGCGAGCTCGACGGGCGCCGGTACCTCGGGACAGAGCGTCCCGTCATGGCTGAAGACCGCTATCCTCTCATCGGGCGGGAGGTAGTCCTGCCCGCCCTCAGTCGTGACGTCTCGTACGAACTGCATCACGGCAAATTTTGTCGGCCCGCTATTCCATGAGTGCAGCGTGTCGGCTCCCCGGGCGCCCGGGGAGAGGAGAGGGAATGCCGCGAAAAGTGCCGCGGCATGAATGACGTGGCGCCCGATTATCCGGGTATCCATTGTGTGCTCCAGGTGGTCAAGAAACGCTCACGGTGCTCACGCTGTCATGGGCGGCGCCGGTTTGGCTCCTCCGCCCGGGTTCCCCCCGAGTCTCTATCTGAATTTCAATCTCAATGAGGAAGTTTGTCACGAATGGTGCCGTAGACGAGCGCGCCCCCGACGGCGAAAAGGAGCGCCGCGATGTACGCTGGGTATCCGCTCCCCGCCAGGGCGTAGAGCGGTCCGGGGCACGCTCCCGTCATAGCCCACCCCAGGCCGAAGATCACCCCGCCGATGACTGTCCCTTTTTCGAGCTTCTTTGTTTCGATGACGATTGGGTCACCGTTCAGCGACCGGGCATGGAATTTCCGGAGCAGTGCCATCGTGACAGCCCCGACGGCGATTGCCGAACCGATGACACCGTACATGTGAAACGAATCGAATCTGAACATCTCCTGGATGCGGAACCACGAGATCACCTCGCCGTTCGAGAGTATCATCCCGAAGAATATTCCTAATATCATCACGACGAAATACACCATGGGTTCTCCCCGCTACAGGTGAAGTATATATGGAAGTATGAAATACGTGCAGATCAGTCCTCCCGCAAAAAAGGAGAGCGTGGCGACAAGGGAAGCCCGCTGAAACGTCGCGATTCCGTGTATGGAGTGTCCGGATGTGCACCCCTCGGCATACCGCGTGCCGAAACCGACGAGGAACCCTCCGACGGCGATGAGGAGTATCCCCCGGAGTGTCAGGAGCGATCCCGTGGAGAAGAGGTCCGCCGGGACAAGCGATGAGAAATCTTTGACGCCGAGCGAGGCGAGGACGGCGAGCGTGTGTCCGGAAATCTGCCCTCCGGGGGGTGTCCTGAGCGTTCCCCCCGCGAGAAACCCCCCGATGGCGGTTCCCGCGACGAAGACCAGCCGCCACCGGTTCGCCTTCCAGTCATACTTGAAATACCCGGACGACGGGCGGATCACGGCGGCGCAGATGTCGCGAAACGTGGACGAAACGCCAAAATGCCTGTTGATGAGAAGATAGAGTATCGGGACGTACAGCCCGATCAGCGGCCCCGTAATATACCAGGGCCAGAATGACGAGAATATGTCCATGATCCTCACTTAAAAGAATGGTCCGGGCCCCCTGATTTGCCCGGTAAATCCTCCACAAATATAAAGAATTCCCCGCGTCAATCTCAAAGGATCCCCTCCCCCTCCCTGACAAGTTTAGGATTGACTCTACTTGCTCGATTTTGTACATCCCCTGCCCCCGGCGGTTCGGAGGTTGAAAAGTGGCTCGGGCATGAGTGATCCCCGCTCCGGGATGTGCTTCCCATTCTGCAATTCTCAATATCGAACAACCGGATTTCCGAATACTGGAAATCGGGATGTTCGTCTTGCCTCGTTAGTCCATCCCCCTGCAAAAAATCTGTCAGTCTGCTCGAACACAGTCATAACCAATAAGCTCTCATTTGGCATGAATTTTGGGAGCCGGAAAGTCGATTAATTTCCGGGGATCCTCCCATGATGCAGCTTTCGATGACCGGCGAATACGCCGTCCGAACAATGATCCACCTTGCCGGACTCCCTTCCGGTGGGCTTGCCCAGATTTCGGTGATTTCAAAAGAGTGGGCGATACCAGAGGGGTTTCTGCGCAAGATCGTTGCACAGCTTTCGAAAGACGGCCTCATCCGGTCGCAGCGCGGCGCAGGAGGAGGGATCCAGCTTTCGAAGCCCGCTGAGACGATGACGCTCCTCGACGTCATCGAGGCGGTGGAGGGAAAAGTGTTCCTTAACAAGTGTCTCATTGCCGAGGGGACCTGTCACCTC
This sequence comes from Ignavibacteriota bacterium, assembly GCA_003157485.1. Classification (GTDB taxonomy): domain Bacteria; phylum Bacteroidota; class Ignavibacteria; order UBA10030; family UBA6906; genus Fen-1273. The sequence goes on along the minus strand of PMJQ01000169.1, from coordinate 6,619 downwards.
GATCTGACATGCGCGGTTCATGTTGTCTGGTGCGACGCGCAGAAGTCGCTGCAGGAGATACTGACACGGAAGTCGCTTGCCGAACTTGCATCGGGCCCCCGGATCGCCCGCTCGATGGAATCCATCCGCTCTCTTGCCTGAGACACCCAATGAGTAACCGCCAATTCCGGGTCGAGATCCCCGACATCGAGTACTGGCAGCGCCAGATCAAATGCCAGTGGGGATGCCCGGTCAGAACAGATGCGCGGGGATATGTCGTGGCGATTGCCGAGGGAAGGTACCTCGATGCGTACAGGATTGCGCGCGCGCCGAACCCGTTTGCTTCGATCTGCGGCCGCGTGTGCGGCGCCCCGTGCGAGGTGGAGTGCCGTCGTGGAAGCATCGATGAGCCGGTCACGATCCGCGCGCTGAAGCGGTTTGTCACGGAAAAGTACGGAGTCGAATCGGGTGACCCGGCAGCCACGATCGCGTTTTCGACCGCCCGGCGCGATCCCGCGAATCCCCGCGCCGGGACGAAAGTCGCCGTCATTGGTGCAGGAGTCGCCGGCATGACGGCCGCGCACGATCTCGCGCTCCTCGGTTACCGCGTCACCGTATTCGAGAGGGACTCGTTTGCAGGGGGGATGTTGATGACCGGCGTGCCTGTCTACAGGCTGCCGCGGGATCTTGTAAGGATGGAGATCGATGCGATACTCTCTCTCGGCGTCGAGCTAAAGCTCAACACGGCGGTCGGCACGGATATCACGATCCCCCGGATGCAGCAGGAGGGTTTCGAGGCGATCCTGATCGCGTCCGGGCTTCAGAAGGGGCGCGATCTCAGCATCGAGGGATCCGGCGCTGACGGGGTCATACACGGAATCGATTTTCTCAAGGCGGTCAATACCGGCAGGCCCGTCCATCTCGGTGAGCGGGTCGTCGTGATCGGCGGGGGGAACGTGGCATTCGATGTTGCCCGGTCCGCCGTCCGCACGCCCGGGCGTTCGTCGGCCCAGGACTTCTACGAAGCGGCCGACAGCTCCCGCATGGCCCTCAGGACGGGGGCGAAAGAAGTCCACCTTGTCTGTCTTGAATCCCGGGAAGAGATGCCCGCGGATGAGATCGAAATACGGGAGGGGACGGAAGAAGGGGTCACACTCCACACATCCCGGGGGCCGCTGAGGATCGTCACGGAAAACGGAAAGGTCACGGGGCTCGCGACGCGGCGGGTGAAATCGGTGTTCGACGCGTCCGGCAGGTTCAATCCTTCGTTCGAAGAGGAGCCCGGAGAGACCATCCCGGCGGACACGGTCATGCTCTCCATCGGCCAGAGCGCTGACTTTGGATTCCTGAAGGACCTTCCGGATCTCAGAATGAGCCGGGGGCTCATCGAAATCGACCCCGCGACAAAGCGCACGAGCGTTCCCTGGGTATTCGCAAGCGGCGACGTTGCCGAGGGGGCGCGCCTGTTCATCAACGCGGTCGCCTCCGGGCAGCGTGCGGCCGTATCGATCGACGAATATCTCCGCCGGGGGACGCTCATCGAGGAGAGGACAGGACAGTTTACGGAGCCGCCCGGGCACACGATGACCCCGGGTTATCTTCAGTTCGACCGGGTCAATCCCCCCGTGATCGAACCCCCCGAACGGTTTGCCGGCACGAAGATCATCGAACAGAATTTCGAAGAGGAAGTCGCCCGGGAACAGGGAGAGCGATGCCTCAAGTGCCATATCGACACGATATTCAACGGTGATCTCTGCATCCTCTGCAACGGATGCGTCGATGTGTGCCCGACGTACTGTCTCGCGCTGGTGCCGCTCACGCAGATTGCCTCGGAGCCCCGGCTGGAAGAGGCTCTCCTCCGGCGGTACGGCATCGACGCCCCGGATCAGCGCCGGGACGACATTCCCGCCGCTGTCCGCTCGGCGGGATCGGCGATGCTCAAGGATGAAGAGCTCTGCATCCGCTGCGGATTCTGCGCGAAACGGTGTCCCACGGGCGCCGTCACGATGGAGCATTTTGCCTGCCAGCATCAGTTCACGCTGCATTAACCACGGGAGGGAATTCCGCATGATGATCTCCGTCTACTTCCTCATATTTCTCAGCATCGGGCTCGGCGTCCTTTTCGCGCTCGGATTCGTCTGGGCGGCGAAAACCAACCAGTTCAAAGACATCGAAGAACCCAAGTACCGCATGCTTCGCGACGAAGACTGACGCAACAACACAGGGAGCAATGGCGTGAAAAAGAAGAACGTCCGCATGCAGCAGCCCGGAATGGACAGGAGAACGTTTCTGACCGCGCTCGGCCTGGGAGGGGTGGGGTTTTCCGCTCTCATTGCCGCCGTGGGGAATCTCCTGTACCTCAAACCCGCCGTCGATTACGGCCCTCCGAGCGTCATCCGCGCGGGCCGGCCGGGAGAATACAAGGAAGGGATCAAGGAAGTGATGGAGGATCAGCGCGTCGTGATCGTCCGGGACAAGAAGGGATTTGCCGCGATCTCGATCACGTGCACGCACCTGGGATGCACGGTCCGCACGTCCGACGCCGGCTTTGAATGTCCCTGCCACGGGAGCCAGTATGACAACGACGGCTATGTGACGGGAGGTCCGGCACCGCGGCCCCTGGACTGGTATCAGGTCAGCATAGCGCCGAACGGCGAACTGGAGATCGACAAGTCGGTCAAGGTTCCGCCCGGCACGTTCTTCAAGGCATAATGCATTCAATGCACTCTCAGGACTCCCATGAACCAACCGACTGATGTTGCGCCCCCCGCGCAGGCGCCCCGGAACCGGATCACCGGATTCGGCAGAAACATTTATCGTTCGCTGTTCCGCTACGGCAGAGTTCCTCAGGACGCCGAGGGGCAGTCGTACGCGGTGTTCAACAATCTCTTTCTCCATATCCACCCGGTCAAGGTGTCGCGGCACTCGCTCCGGTTCAGTTACACGCTGGGCCTTGGGGTGATAGCGACGGCCCTCTTCCTGGTGCTGACGTTCACAGGCGTCTGGCTGATGTTCTATTACTTCCCCTCCGCCAGCGAAGCATATAACAGGATGCTGGACCTCCGTTCGGCCGTCGATTTCGGGTTCGTCCTCCGCAACGTGCATAAGTGGGGAGCCGAGCTGATGGTTCTCGTCGTCATACTCCACATGGCGAGGGTGTTTTTCACGGGGGCGTACAAACCCCCCAGGGAGTTCAACTGGCTCGTCGGGATACTCCTTCTTCTCCTGACACTCGGGCTCTCGTTTACGGGGTACCTGCTCCCCTGGGACCAGCTCGCGTTCTGGNNGAGCTTCACCGGCTATCTGCTGCCCTGGGACCAGCTCGCGTTCTGGGCGATCACCGTCGGGACGTCGATAGCGGGATACGCGCCTGTCCTCGGCCCGCCCATGAGGAAGTTCCTCCTCGGGGGAGACGTTGTCGGGCAGGAGGCGCTTGTCCGGTTCTACGTCCTACACGTCGTGATACTCCCCGGCCTTCTGTCCATCTTTCTCGCCGTTCATTTCTGGAGGATCCGGAAAGACGGCGGGCTGTCGCATCCGAACGACAATGATCCTCCGTCGAAAGGAGGCGGACAATGAACGAAGTCAACACGAAACACGTGTATCCCGAGGACCCTTCAAAGACGTACGGCCTGATGGAGCTCGTGAAGGGGACGAAGCCGACGGTGGGGCTTCCGCCCGACGACATGGTGTTTACATGGCCCCATCTCCTTGTGCGCGAGCTTACGCTCTTCGTCGTCGTCGTCGCCGTCCTGCTCCTCCTTGCGTTTCTCTTCAATGCGCCTCTCGAAGAGATTGCAAATCCGAATCACCCGCCGAATCCGGCCAAGGCCCCCTGGTACTTCCTGGGGCTCCAGGAGCTCGTGAGCTACTCTGCGGTCATCGGCGGCGTGATGATCCCGACGCTGATCATCGCGGGACTCGCGATCGTTCCGTTCATCGACAGAAAAAAGGCCGGGATAGGAATCTGGTTCGCGAAAGAGCGGTCGCTGGCGAACGGGCTCTTTCTGACGTTTCTGATTGTCATGCTCGTGCTCATAATCATCGGTATGTACTTCCGCGGGCCCAACTGGGGGTTCGTGATACCCTGGGAATCCACGGCGGGGAACTGACAGGCGCTGCGGAAACGGCGGCACCTCAATGCACAGAAACACGGAGTCCTCATGCAGATCAGCCATTCGATGAAGATCGCCCTTGTCCTGGGGGTGGTGCTCCTTCTCCTGGGGAATGGATTCATCGTGTACAAGAATTTCGATACGGAGTGGCGCCGGTACCAGAAGGAGTATCTGGCGATGGTCTACGGGAAGACCGCCGATCCGGGGATGAAAGAGATCATTGCCGCCCGTTCCCCGCGGATCGAACAGCTCGTCATCACGGGGTTCGGAAAGGATCGCGTTGACCGCTGCATCACATGCCACATGGGGATCGACGACCCGAGGTTCGCGGATGCTCCGCAGCCCTTCCGGACGCACCCGAAAATCCCCGGGAACCACCCGTACNNGGGCACGGCACCGACAGGTACTGGACCGAACCCCTCCTCAAGGGTGTGCTGAGCGAGATTGGCTGCGCCAAATGCCATCCTTCCCCCTATCTCCCTGAGATGACCGTGCTACGGAGGGGGGCGGCCCTCTTTCACGCGTCGGCATGCTATGGATGTCACCGTATTGAGGGGGTCTCGAACGGGAAGCTCGGGCCCGAGCTGACGCGCGTGGGGGCGAAATGGCCGATCGAGTACATACGGGAATCGATCGTCTTTCCGAAGGCGAATTCGCCTCTGACGATCATGCCCGCCTTCGGCCTGGGCAACGAGGACGTTACCGCGCTCACGGTGTATCTGAAGAGTCAGACGGGCGAAAACCTGGTCCGCGGCCCCGTCACGCAGTACGACAGTCTGAAGGAATGGAAGGCGAGGAAGCCTGCGGATGTCCCGCTGACCGTGGCGGCGGGGGAGAAATTGTTCCGTGACATGGCGTGCAACGCATGTCATACGATAAACGGCGCGGGAGGGAAGATCGGTCCCGACCTGAGCGTCTACGGGCTGCAGCGTGCGAAGGAATACATGATCCAGCACCACATCAACCCCCGCTCGGTTGTCGGCGGTTCGATTATGCCCGACTTCGACTACTCGGTTTCCGGGCTCGAGGCGATTGCGCTCTACCTCTCTTCGCTGAAGAGTCTGACGGCGGACAACGCCGTCGTCTACGCTCCCGCAAAACAGCAATGATCGAGTACGGCCTCATATTCCTTACCGGTGCTCTGGCGAGCCTGCACTGCGTCGGCATGTGCGGGGCCGTCGTCCTTGCGTACTCCATGCAGTCACAGGCTGGCGCCCCGGCCGGGCGGAGAAGCGCCGTGTCCGGTATCATTCGTCATGGCGCGTACAACGGGGGGCGGATACTGTCATATGCGGCGCTGGGAGCGCTCCTGAGCGCTGTGGGGCTCAGGCTTGCATGGGTGAAAAATGCCGGCGAATATCTCTCGATCGGAGCCGGGGCCGTCATGGTCGTTGCTGCAGTCGCGATGCTGGGCTGGGTGAGCATTCCCGCGCGCATTTCGATCGGTGGGGGGGCCCTCACCCGTCTGCATGGGCGCGTTCTCCGCGGGGCGTCGCCGGCGCACACGCTTGCGCTTGGGCTTCTGACGCCGCTCCTTCCGTGCGGCCTGCTGTACGGGATGCTTGCGAAAGCGGCCGCGGCGGAGACTGTCGGTGCCGGCGCGTTCACGATGGCCGTCTTCGCGCTCGGGATGACCCCCTCGCTCGGTGCGCTCGGGGGCTTCTCCTCCCTCTTCTCGGCGCGGTTCCGGAGGGGGGCGGAACGCCTTGCGGCCCTTTCGATACTTCTGATGGGCATCGTCCTGCTGCTGCGCGGACTTCACGTCCCGCTCCCCGCCATCCTGGAGCCGCAGGGGGCCGCCTGCTGCAGCCCCCCGGCATGAATGTCCCCGCAGGGAGAGGGAACGAATTGAACGAGATGACAATTGCGACAGGGAGCATAAAGATGAACCGATTGCAGAGAAGTTTCCGGTGCGCGGCCCCGGTGGCGGTGCTCGCGCTTTTCCTCGCCGTTGAAGGAAGCCGGCTCGACGCCGGCGAGGGCGGCGTCCCGGCCGCCCCGCCTGCCACGCAGGAATCGGTCAGGGATGGCGAAGGGGTCTTCTTTGAATACTGCGCCGGTTGCCACGGGAGGCGTGCGGACGGAAGGGGGCCGGAATCCCTCAACCTCGACCCGAAGCCGCAGAATCTCCGGAATGCGCAGTTCGTGAAGCATCTTTCCGACGAGAGGCTCTACACGTCGATAAGCGGCGGTGTCAGGGGGACGGCAATGCCTGCCTGGGAGCTCAACCTCTCGCCGGAGCGGCGCTGGAACGTCATCCGCTATATCCGGTCGCTGACTGCGGACGACACAATCTCGGTCCCGAACAGCATCACCCGCCAGGCGGTCGATCCCGGCGCGAAGAATCCCCTGTCGGTCGACGGGGAGTCCGCCACAGCCGGCCGGAGGATCTTTCTGAATTACTGCGCGAGCTGCCACGGTCAGAAGGCGGACGGCCGCGGTCTCCTTGCTCCCAACCTGGTCCCGGCGCCGAGGAACCTGGTCGCCATCACCTCCTGGGGGGAGAAGCCGTTTATCGAATACCT
>PMJQ01000038.1 GCA_003157485.1 Ignavibacteriota bacterium | reverse complement strand
CAGAAAGATTGGGAAGTCAACCAGCCTGCCAGGCTGGCGAAGGTGCTCAAGACCCTGGAAGGGATTCAGAGCGCGTTCAACAAAGCGAAGTCTCGCGGCAAGAAGGTATCACTGGCTGACCTGATCGTGCTGGCGGGTTGCACGGGTGTAGAGCGAGCGACGAAGAACGCCGGTCAAAGCGTGAAGGTTCCCTTCACACCGGGACGCATGGACGCCTCGCAGGAACAAACCGATCCTGCCTCCTTCGCCGTGCTCGAGCCGGTTGCGGACGGCTTCCGCAATTTCCAGAAGGCCCGCTATGCGGTGTCGGCGGAGGAGATGCTGGTTGACAGGGCGCAATTACTGACCCTGACCGCACCCGAGATGACGGTGCTCGTGGGCGGCATGCGCGTCCTGAATACCAATGTTGGAGGATCCAAGCACGGCCTCTTTACCAAACGGCCGGAGGCACTCACCAATGACTTCTTCGTGAATCTGCTCGACATGAGCACGACATGGAAGGCTAGCGCGGAAAACGCTGACGTATTCGAAGGTCGTAATGGCGCAACCGGTGCACTCAAGTGGACCGCCACCCGCGTCGATCTCATCTTCGGTTCGAACTCCCAACTCAGGGCCCTGGCGGAAGTCTACGGATGTGAGGACTCCCGTGAGAAGTTCGTGCACGACTTCGTCGCAGCGTGGAATAAAGTAATGAACCTCGACCGTTTCGACATCTCCGGGTCATAGGATAAACAACTTCGCTGGCTTCTGAAAAGAGGGAAGAAGAGGTTACTGAGGTTGGAGTGCGCGTCCCAATGGCGCCTTCGAAAGCACGGTCTGGCAACAGAATCTGAAGCAATCTAGCGAAGGGGGAGTTCTATAGGAGGAGTGCGGATGCGTTGGAGAGCCTCAGGCGGCTGCGTAGGCGGGAGGGAAAGAAATGCCGCTGCGCCCGGAGGCACAGCGGCACACAGGTACGACGAAATCTTCTCTTAACGAAAGACTCATTTCCCTTCGGTCCCGGGGTCACCCGGCATCCGGTTTTTCTCCCTGGTATAGCCCGCAGGCACTTCAAATTCCGAAGCGGGTATGGATCGGCGATCGATTTTTGCCACCGTGTTCACGCTTCCGTGTGAATCGGTCTCGATGGGAAAGCCGTCGATTTGCTTCAACCAGGCACCCAGGTCTCTTTTTCCCCCCGCGAGNNCTTCGACGCCCAGATAGTCTCGGACTCCTTCCCGTTGATCTTCACAATGTACTTGTCGCAGGCGTATCCGTTTATCGTCCTGTGATCGCCAGTCGAGATCACCTCGTGCGTTGCGCCGGGTGAAGCCATCCGGTCCTTCATCGCCGCCATTTTTTCCTTCATTTTTTCCCGCTGATCAGGAGGAAGCGACGCAAGGCGTTTGGCCATCATGTCGTCTGCTTTCGACCTTGCGTTGTCCACCATGGCCTTCATCTCTGCAAATGTCATGGCGGTGTACGTTTTCTTCTCCGGATTGATATCATAGATCGTCTCCCTGTCAAACCGGAGAATCGAGATCTCCTGGCGATTCCCGCTGACGGATTTGAACATCTTCGGCATGTAGTACATTTTTTCTTCAACGTCGGAACTGCCGGAACGGGTGCTCTCGATGTAGAATCCCTGCGCGCTGACGAGGGAGGCGAACAACAGAGAGAGCAAAACGGGTGAACAACCAAGGACGATGTGCCGCTTCATGGAGACCTCAATTCGGTGAGTTGCACTACAGGGGGACTGAAAGAGCTAACGCAGTTTCACTGCCACAGGTTCCACGGAGGGCTGCAAACACGGTCAGGGCCTGCCGGCTCTTATCCCCGGCCACTCTTCCTGGGGGGGGAAGCTCTCCCTCTCTTCCGGCGTGCCTGCAGTCCTGGGGGGTTTGATGACGCGCGGACCATCCCTTCGAGAGGTTGACCGCGCACTTGCGACATTTCGTTTTGTGGAGTTTTGTTGCGCAATTGGCTATCATAGGCCAATCGCATACTCGACTTCAATCCTTCGCGGTGAACACAATCCTGTCAGACTCCGGTCATTGTCACTATTGATCCTCGCCGGCTCAACACAGTGACGACCCTTCAGTCACGTCCGATATTCTTCAGTCCGACGGGCAGGCGCTGGACGCAGTTTGTCTGGCTCGCCCGGCTGCTTGGCTTCTTCGCCGTCCTGACGGTGATTGTCGCCCTGGTCGCCGTCGCCAGGAAGACCACCACAGTTCTGCCGAAGCTTGTTAATCCCAATGAAGTGTACAAAAGGGTCCTGAATCATGATGACCCTCTCATTCTCACATCAAAACAGAACGCGCAGTTCCAGAATGCCGCGAGATTGCTGGCAAGGCTCGATTCGCTCCGGCATGCGCGGCATGTCGCTGTTTCCCGGGGCCCCTTGGGCGGTGAAATACGGGCGGGATTCTATGTGAACTGGGATGCGGAGTCATATTCCTCCCTCCGGAAGAATATTGACCGGATGAACATGGTCTTTCCTGAGTGGCTTTTTGTTGCCGATTCTGTTGACACCGTCGTGCCGGAGATCGATATCGCGGCGCTCGATCTCATGCGCCGGCATGGCGTACGCATATGTCCTATGGTATCGAATTACTTCAATGAACGCTGGAATGGGGCGAATGTTCACAGGATCATTGAATCTCCGGAGCGCCGTCTGCGATTCGTCCGAAGCATTCTCAATGTTCTTGATCAGAACCGCATGCAGGGGGTGAATATCGACTTTGAGGACCTGAATGAAAAGAGCGACGAGCATCTTGTCGCATTTCAAAAGGAGCTGTACGACGAGGTTCACCGGCGCGGGTATCTCGTCACGCAGGACATTCCGCCATACAATGCGGACTACGATCCGCGGAAGTTGGAGAGGTATAATGATTACCTCGTTGTCATGGCCTATGACCAGCATTCCTCTACGGGCTCTGCGGGTCCGGTGGCGGAGCATGGCTGGGTGGAGTCGATCGTCGACCGCATCACGGAAGTCATCCCACCGGAGAAATTGATTCTCGGGCTTCCCGGTTACGGCTACGATTGGCCGTCGGGAAGCGAAGGAAATGACGTGACATACCAGGAGGCGCTTGTCACCGCGGCGGAGTCGGANNACGGCGTTCAACGAAATGCGTACCGCAAGCCGGTATGGCGTCGGAGGCTTTGCGTTGTGGCGTCTTGGATCGGAGGACCCGCGTCTCTGGCGGTTCTATGCAAAAGATGTCAGTGACAGCGGCCTCGCACACGCCCCGTTCGATGCCGATTCGCTTCGGACGTCGGCTTCGTCCACAAACGTGGATTTTATCGGAGAAGGCGAGATCCTTGACCTCGTTGCGTCACCGGAACCAGGGAAGATCGATGTGAAGTTTGATCCGAAGGAGAACTTCATCACCGGGCAGGAGTATGTCGATCTCCCATCGTCGTATGTTATCAAGAGATTCGGGAAAGCTGACAGGAAGGCCGTGCTGACCTTTGACGACGGCCCTGACGCGGCGTATACGCCCCGGATTCTGGATATCTTGAGCGAAGAGCGCGTTCCCGCAGCGTTCTTCCTGATTGGAGTGAACGCGGAAAACAATGTACAGCTCGTCAAGCGGATCTACGACGAAGGACATGAGATAGGCAACCATACGTTCACGCACCCTAACCTGGCCGAGGTCAGTTCGGAGCGGACGGAACTTGAGCTGAACGCGACAAGGCGGATCATCGAGAGTCTGACAGGTCACACGACATTTCTCTTTCGCCCTCCCTACAACGCTGATTCTGAACCGCAAACTTCCGAGGAGCTTGTGCCGGTCGAGGAAGCGAAGCAGGACCGGTACCTCACCGTCGGCGAGTCGATTGATCCCGAAGACTGGCAGAAAAGTATCAGTGCAGATACGATTCTCGGGCGGATTATTGCCCAGCAGAATCTCGGCAGTATCATCCTGCTCCACGACGCGGGTGGTGACCGGTCACAGACGGTGGAAGCTCTACCCCGGATTATCCGCTATTTCAGGGATCAGGGGTATACCTTTACGACGGTCTCCGGCCTCATCGGCAAAACCCGCGATGAGGTGATGCCGCCGCTTGCGCTTGCGACGGATCGGGATATTGCAGAGGCAAACTGGTGGATTGTTGAGGGTGTCTACTGGGGCACGCACCTCCTTTTCGCACTCTTTCTCGTCGGTATCGTCCTTTCCATCGGGAGAATGGTCGCCATGGGAGTTCTCGCGTCTCTCCAGCGGAAGGCCGCATCGCGGGACGGGGTGGCAGCGCTTCCCGGCGACCTTCTTGTGAGCATCATCGTTCCGGCATACAATGAGGAGGTCGACGCCGTCAAGACCGTAGACACCCTGTTGAAGACAAGGTACCCCAGCGTGGAAGTGGTATTTGTTGACGACGGTTCGCGGGACAGGACGTATGCCCTGGTGAAGGATGCGTTTGCCGCCGACCCCCGGGTGAGTGTGCTCACGAAGAGTAATGGGGGCAAGGCGACGGCGCTGAATCATGGCATACAGAAAGCGGCGGGCGAATACGTTCTGTGCGTGGATGCCGATACGAATCTGGACGTCGATGCCGTTGGCATTATGATGAAGTACTTCGCCGATCCGTCTGTCGGAGCAGTTGCCGGCAACGTCAAGGTCGGGAACGAAGAAGGCCTGATCACCGGGTGGCAGGCCATTGAGTATATCACAAGTCAGAATCTTGACAGGCGTGCATTTGATCTGTTGAATTGCATCACCATTGTGCCGGGCGCGATCGGCCTGTTCAAGAAAGACGCAATCCACAGGGCGGGCGGTTTCACAGATGATACCCTGGCAGAGGATTGTGATCTCACAATACGCCTCCTCCGGTCAGGTTTCAAAGTCCGGTACGCCAGTACGGCGATCGCGCGCACGGAAGCCCCTGAAACGCTCAGGATGTTTTTCAAACAGCGATTTCGCTGGTCGTTCGGCATCATGCAAAGTCTCTGGAAGCATCGCGATGCGCTTTTCAACCCCGAGTATGGCTCACTCGGGCTTGTCGCCCTTCCGAACGCCCTTCTGTTCCAGATCATCATGCCGTTTTTTTCACCTCTTGCGGATCTTGCCATGCTCCTGGCAATCTTAACCGGCAACGGCCTCCAGGTTCTTGGATACTACCTCGTTTTCCTTCTGGCGGACGCTATCGGAGGGATCGTCGCGTTCAGCTTTGAACGGGAAAGAATTGGAAGGTTGTGGCTTCTCATCCCGCAGCGCTTCAGCTATAGACAAATGATGTACTGGGTATTGTTCAAATCAATGGGTGCGGCACTCAGGGGTCAACTGGTTGGCTGGGGCGTATTGAAGCGAACGGGGAGGGTGGGGGAAGTCCCCGCGTAGGGCGAAGTTCGCGGTTTGTCTTCGCCTACAATCCATCAGCCTACTTCTGCCTGAAGCTCCCGCTGAACAATTGCCGATCAATCGATTCACCCATCTTCTTGTATCCTGCCGCATCCGGATGCAGACAATCATTTTGATATGTTGATACAAGTCTCGTTGAATCCTGTGGATCGCGCATCGTCGCGTCGAAATCAATGCACCCATCATAGTTGCCTCTGGTGCGAATCCATTGATTAACGGTTTTTCGGCATGATTCGCTGTAAGGATTGTAGTAACGATGACCGTTGAAGGGCAGAATGGTAGCGCCGTAAATCGTGATATTCTTCGTATGGGCTTTGACGATCATCTGCTTGTACGCATCGATGAGATTCCCGGCAGTTGCGATGGCAGCGGGGGCGGATCGCACACCACCGATATCATTGACCCCTTCGAAGACAATGACCCAGCGTACCCCGTCCTGACTGAGTATGTCCCGATCATAGCGGCTCACACCCGTCGGGCCCAGACCTCCGGAGAGCACGCAATTACCCCCGATCCCGAGGTTGAGAACCCCTACTGGCTGAGTGATTGAATCCTTGAGAAGAGATTCTGAGAGTATGTCGGGCCATCGATTGTGCATATTGGTTGTTGAACCCCGCCCATCGGTAATGGAGTTGCCGAGAATGGCAACACATGCGGAATTGGGCGGTGCCAGTACATCAATCGCATTGATGTTGTACCAATGATCTGTCGTGACAGCACCTGTAAAATCGGGCGTCGTCGTGGTGTTTCCGGCTGCAATGTACGAAGTGGTGCGCGACCCGGGGTGTCCGGTCACCGTGGTCGGTGTCTGGCCGTAGCAGATTGTAATTGCTACATCCATCCTTGGTGTCAGAGCGAACGCAAGTGGATCTGACGTCACTCCCCCCCCTGCATTCATTGTAACTTCGGTGTTACCGTCGAATCTCAATTCCCGATCGGTGGTTGGGTTGATCGCACCCCCTCCGGTTGACACTGCAATGTGAACGGATTTCATCGTAACGGGGCCGGAGCTGAATTCGTCGGAAAACTTTACGCGCAGGGTGTCTCCACCGATTGAAACCCGGACGATTTGTTGCAAAGAATTGTCTGTCAACCCGGGGGAAGGAGGCATGTTACCCGGTTCCACAAGCTGCAGTGCCGTGCTCCAGGTTCCAACCCAGTGCCGCGGACCATCCGACATTGCTGAAGTCGGGCCGTTGCATAATGAGGAGGAAGCGGTAGCTGCAAGTACAATGACGGTGACGAACAGGACACGGGTCACGTGCCGTAATCCCTGAAAGAGTCGGGCAGGAACAACAGCATGCACCGGAGATGTGGAAGGGAGTGTCATGCGCTCTCCATCTCTATTTCAGGACGATCATTTTTCTTGTCTGAAGAGATCCACCGGACCGATCGAATACTCTGCTGGCGTTCCCGTCTCCTTCAGTCCGCGAATTGGATCTGATCACCGTGTTTCAATATCCCTTCCACGAGCACGGCGCAGTATACGCCGGCAAACGCGTCATGTGCCCGGGCGACTTTGCGCAAGATGTCCGGGTTGTGTTCGCCGGTGACCGGGTCGAGGGAAATCATCTTGCAGCGTGGATCGCGTTCAAGAATCACAACCGCCGCCCGGGCGCCAATGCGGAGGGTGCGACCGATGAATTCGTCCTCTTTGAAGCCGCGGTTCGATGTGAGGCTAACGTATACGTTCGCCCTAAAGCGTCGTTTGTCGACGGGGACGGCAAGCTCCGTTTCAATCTGCCGGACGGTTTGAAGACTGATCAGCGAAACGGGACGGCAATCAGTCAGAGCGCGGTCTGAGCGCACGAGCATGAGGTGATTCGTTTCGCTGATTCCTTCGCCGAGCAATTCCACGAGGGCGGGGTCATCAATGGCGAGGACCCTTCCCGACGGTGTGACAACATCCACGGCCAGGTCGTTCTCATCGCCGTTTGCCGGCGTTATGCCGGGCGCAATGCTCATGGCTTCGGCCAGATTCGGCGGCGCTGCGGCACGTTCAGGGAAACGAAACTGTGGTCGAAAGCACAGCATGCGTTGCTGCACACTTGCTGTCAGATAAGGGGCCCCTTTGGGTGCGGCTGAATTTTTGAAGGCGAAGCAACGATCGCCGTAGATGCCTGAAAACCCCATGAATGCCTCTGCCATCTCTTCGCCGCTCATACTCTTGACGGGGTAACGCCAGAGGCTTTCAACAACGCCGACAGTTTTCATTCACATCCCTCCCTGGCCAGGATCATCATTGCGGATCACCGTCCCATCACTATTTGCGCTCGTCACAACGATCCCTGTCCGGACTCGCCGAGTAGGACGAATCCCACTACCAGGTCTCCAGGGTGAGTCAGGATGAGTCTGACACTTCTTGTTCAGCCGGAGGATTCTTCCCGAGCGTCAATCTACGAGGGCGATTTCTACGATGCAAGTGTCGCCACGACCTTCGTCCGCCCCGCGCCGCAAAGCCCCGGAGGCCAATGATTTCCGGGGATTTTGCATCCTTATGCCCCCCCGAATTCTGAACTGTTGCCTCGCGTACGTCGGTACCACCCTGGTCTGGGAGTGTCGATCGCCGTTCGACCTGACCCTCCCACGTGAGGCCTGGCCCAAAGCGTGGGCAGCCGTTCAAAAGGCTCTCGACCTAGATCGCAGGCTCTCGCAAGTTTAATATGTGTTGGCCGCCAGAGGTTTATTCGTATGAACCTGCGAGGATATTAAACGTTGTGCGGGATAAGATTGTCGAAGTGCTGGAAGCGAACCCTTCCATGCAATTCAACTGAAGAACTTGCGCGAAGAGTAATCAACTTGAAGCATTGAATTCAGCTCACGTGCCGGATGTATCCACGAGTCTGCAATCGGCGCATTCCAGCGGCATAATGATCGCGGCGATGAAAGCGATTCAGAGGATGCATGCCCACTTCATCCGCATCATCATGAGAATTTCATTTGGTTTCCGGTGCCTCTTGTTGCAGTGACACTGTTCCTTCTCAAGCCTTTCTCAACAATTCTCGAAACCGAATGAAAACTCAGGTAACGGCGGTAGTGTGTCTATTCTGCTCTTGTGTACAGGCGTTCGCCCAACGGTCGGCGTCTGAATTTCCGTACGTTTCCCCGCTTCCCGGATCTGCGCTCGTATCGTGCACGACGAATATCATCGTCCGCAGGCACATGCGCACGCAAGGAAGCAGCCTCTCCGATCTCGAGCGCGCAGTGATCACCGGATCGCTGAGCGGCGTGCACCCCGCCAGGTGCGTCCTCGCCGAGGACGGTGCGACGGCCATCTGGATCCCCTCCGTTCCCTTCACACCGGGGGAGAGGGTGATCGTGGTCCTGCCCGGCTGGTTTCACGACAGGTCGTCGGCTCCTGGTTCCCCATGTTCATGGTCCTTCAGCGTATCTCCGCAGAGCAGAGTATCTTCGGGCCTTGCCGTCGTGGCGAACTCCTCTCCGTCGCTCATTTCCCGTACGCCATCGGTCACAGGGGCGTGGAGCAATGTGCCGGCAGCCACCGGCTCTGCAGCGGCGTCCCGTCCGGACAGTGTTCCCTCCACCGTGCCGGCTCTCACGGTCGGCACCGCGGACAACCCGGCCGCCGGGGCCCTCTTCCTCGCAGCCGCCAACACGGTTGCAGGCACCGACTATTATGCGATGATCTATGATAACAACGGGACGCCGCTCGCGTGGAGGAACACAGCCCCGTTTTCCTGCGATGATTTCAAAGTCCAGCCCGACGGGTACCTTTCGTTTGGCGTTGTAGAATGGCTTGCGGTCTCTGCGGGGGTTGCGAAAACGGTCCACTTCGTTCTGGACAGCACGCTTGCTGTGGTGGATTCCTTCCAGTGCGGCAATGGGTACGTTGCGGATCTCCATGAGTTCCGTCTGCTCCCGAACGGCCACGCGATCATGCTGGCGTATGACCCCGAGGTGATCGATATGAGCCTGGTGGTTCCCGGGGGAAAACCGGACGCGGTCGTGTACGGGTCCATCATCCAGGAGCTCGACGAAAGGAGAAACGTGGTGTTCCAGTGGCGGAGCTGGGATTACATCCCCATCACGGATTGTTACGACGACCTCACCTCGCCTGCTCTCGATTACATCCACGTCAACTCCATTGACGTGGACGTGGACGGGAATTTTCTTGTTTCATGCCGCGAGACCTCGACCGTGCTGAAGATCGACCACCTGACAGGGAACGTCATCTGGTATCTGGGAGGGAAACACAACCAGTTCACGTTTACAGGCGAACACGCCGGAAATGCGCCGACGTATTTTTCGTTCCAGCATGACGCCCGCCGCATTGCGAACGGGGATATCACGCTCATGGACAACGGAAACCAGCACGCTCCACAGTACTCGCGCGCCGTGGAATATGCGGTCGATGAGACGGCCATGACGGCTGCGCTTGTGTGGGAATACCGTCACACGCCTGATGTCTTTGACCCTGCTGCGGGTTCAGTCCAGAGGCTTACCAACGGGAATACGCTGATCGGCTGGGGAAACGCCAATCTGCTCGGGACCGGGAACGTCGCTCTGACCGAGGTTCGGCCCGGCGGTGGGATTGCCCTTGAAATGTCGCTTCCCAAAGGGGTGTTCAGCTACCGGGCTCTGCGTTTTCCATGGAAGACCGAACTTCCCTCCGCTTCCGTCAGCCTGCTGGATATGCATATTGGTGTCGCTTACGATTTCAACGCCTCCGGGGAGAACACAGGCGTATCGATTTCCCTTGCGAGCGGCGATGCCTTGTACAGCCGGACGACTGTGACGAAATACCCTTACGCGCCCCGGGCGCCGGTGTTCAACGGGACTGCTCCGGCGCTCGCGCCTGTCCGGACCACCATAGTGCAACAGGGGTTCAACGTGTTCAGCGCCGGGATCACATTCGACAGCTCGTATGTGAAGCTCTTCCCGTACCCCGCGCAGACCACGGTCTATGCCCGGGGCACAGAAGGGAGCGGCACGTTTACCTCCGTGACGACGGCCTACAACGACCTTAATCGCTCGCTCTCTGTGAGCACGGCCTCGTTCGGTGAGTATGCCTTTGGATGGACCGAGGGTGAGGCCCCCCCGAGCTCACCCGCGCTTGTTGCCCCCCCGGCGGGCGGGTTTGTCAACCAGCGTGTGCCCGTGAGCCTGGCATGGAGCGCTCGCGGTAGGGCCTCCGGGTTCAGGGTTCAGGCGGCCGGCGATTCGCTTTTCGCCACTCCGGTCGTGAACGATTCGACCGTTTCTCCGGAGTATGTGATCGCCTCGCCGGTTCACGATACCGTGTACTACTGGAGGGTCCGGGCGGTCGGGGATTCGGGTCCGGGGCCCTGGTCCGACGTCTGGAAGTTTACGACGCGCGCTCCATTCATAGGGTTGACGTTTCCCGTGGGAGGGGAGACGCTCGACTGGGATTCCTCGTATGTTATCCGGTGGCGGACGAATGAGGCGGGCGCGGTGCGTGTGACGCTTTCGAACGGGAGCGGCGCTGGGATACCGGTTGCTGATTCAGTACAGAACACGGGGGCGTTGCTCTGGATTGTTCCGGAGTATGTCGCGCCCGGAACGTCGTACAGGCTGACAATCAGAAGCCTCGCGGACACGTCCGTCGTCGCGGTGAATAGCGTCCCGTTCACCGTAACGAACGTTGTCCTTTCTCTGACATCCGGTCCCGCTCTCCCGAAGACATTTGACCTGAGCCAGAATTATCCTAATCCGTTCAATCCGATGACACAGATCCGCTACGCACTCCCCGGGCGCGCGGCTGTACTCCTGGTGATCTACAATACCCTCGGCCAGCAGGTCGCGACGCTCGTGGATGAAACGGAGGAGGCGGGGTTCCACGAGGCGCGGTTTGACGGATCGAATCTTGCTTCGGGGGTCTACTTCTACAGGTTGAGTGCGCAGACGGCCGGCGCGGCGCTCGGTGCATTCACTGAGACGAAGAGGCTTTTGTTGATTCGCTAGTCCCGGCGACGAACCATTGCCGGATCCGGAACAATCAGAGAAGGGGGCAGATGAACCGACTTAGAACATGCCTTTTAACCGTCTGTGCCGTCGCGGCGTTCACATCTCAGGCGTTCGCGCAGGTCACGGTCACCGCAGCCGACGTGACATCGGATTTTGCAGTCGGGAACATCAAGTCGAATCAGTATGATTCCACGGTGACGTCCCTCAACATCGGGAGCCCGGGATCAAGCTCGTGGGACTTCAGCGGTCTCCACAGGAGCAGCGGCGTTACGCTCACGAGTGTTGCGGTTCAGGGGACGCCGTTTGCATCCCACTTCCCGGCCGCCACCTTTGCTCTTCAGACGAATGTTCTCTATCAGGGGATTCCGGCGGTTGCCTATATTTATTTCCAGCTCGGCGCTAATCTGCTCGATCTCGGGCAGGGGGCGGGAGTGCAGAGCGGAGCGGCGACGGTCGTCGCGACGAATACCCCGTCACAGGTGCTCTATGCTCTCCCCGCGACGTACGGGACGACGTGGACGACATCGTACCTCGACACCACGATCATCTCTCTGGACGGAGTTCCGATGACGGGGTCTGGGGTAAGGCATGTCACGTCATTTGTCGTTGATGCATATGGATCAATGACGATCCCCGGGGGGACCGTCCATCAGACCCTTCGGATCAGGAAAGTCGACAGCACGTTCACAACCCCGGCCGGCACAGCGGCAAAAGTGGTAGGGTACATCTATCTGGCAAAGGACGGGACCCTTGTTCAGATGAATGCGGCGGGCGAGGGTGCTGCCGACAGTGGAACCATCAGCATTGCTCCCCCCGTCTCCTGGCAATCCGCGGTTGCCACATCCATCGGGGTGGCTCCGTCGGTTTCCCTGGCATACTCGCTCGGACAGAATTACCCCAATCCGTTCAATCCCTCGACTGAAATTCCTTACAGCCTGCCGGGGAACGCGCACGTGACGCTTGCGGTCTTCAACATCCTGGGTCAGCAGGTCGCGACACTCGTGGATGAAAACCAGGTAGCAGGCAAATACACAGCACGGTTCGACGGGAGCTCATTGGCCAGCGGGCTCTATTTCTACCGGCTTCAGGCGGGGAGTTTTCTTCAGACAAGGCGGTTATTGTTGCTCCGATAGTTCTCTCGGCCCCGCGGGAACTTAGTCAGCCGGGGATGAATCTGTCATCTGCGGTGTCCGTCCCGCCCGCGGCGGGCGGACTTCATCCCGTTCGTTGTTCGCTCCGCAAGTTTCGCCGGAAGACGACGCCTAACGGTGCAGACGGGATCGGGCGCCTTGTGCTCCGTGTCCTGACTTCATCTCGTACTTACATTCCCGGGGGTTGACGTGAGAAGAAATATGAGATGTGCGGAGAGGAGGAAATGTTCTCCGCCGCGCCGTGATTGGCGCGGGCTCTACCGGCGCCGCCTGTGACCCCAGCCGCTGCCGTTGAATACGATCACGAACAAGAGCACGATGAATACGGTTGAGATGTGATTATCCCTTCATTGATTGAGCATCACGCACGCATATCTCTGCGTTGATCAGACCGCACTTTTGCGCACGATCTTTTTCCTTCTCTTCTTGTAGTCCGGAAGATCGCTGAAGACCGTGGCCTTATCCTTTCCCTTGATCTCCGCGTTAGAGATCTCACCGCGCTCGGCTTTGGCGTGGAACAGTCTCTGCTGTGCCCTGGAAGCGTATGGTTTGTATGGTGGCATTCTGATCTCCGGTGTTGTCAAAGCTTCACTGTAACTGCATGTGAATGAACCCCCGTCCTTGTACTCGGACAGAGAAAATGGCACTTCGTTCACGTTACCGGGGGATATACCCGCCTTCCTGACTCTGAATGAGTATTGTGACAGCCGGCTTCAGAATGAATAGGTCAAATGGATGGAACAATAGCTAACCCCTTCCGCTGTTTCCACACGCTCTTCTGAATGCCTTAAGCAAGGATTAGCCCATCCTTCATCCCATTGGGCGATTGGCTTCCGTGTGAAAACAGTGTAGGATAGTTTATAATTCAACCGCTGCCGTGCGTGTAATTTCAAATGCACGCTCCATCAGCACTGTCCAAAGGGAGCCGAAGAGGTATCGGAAAAGAGCGATTCGCCTCCGCCGGTTGGATGCCGTAAGGGATAAGTGCGAAAGGACCATCCCCGCAATCTTCAGGGAGTTCTTGATATCGCCCCTTATCTCGAAGAAAAACGCGACGGAGCGCTTCGGCCGAACTGACCCTGGCGACTGTGTGAACTTAAGAGGATCGAGATGACCCCGAAACACCTTCACTTGAAGGGTATCTGGTTGTT
>PMJQ01000065.1 GCA_003157485.1 Ignavibacteriota bacterium | reverse complement strand
ATCACCCCCTCGACTGCGATGTAGCGCATCTCGGTCCGGGCGATAAGGTCCTGGAGCGCGTCCTGGGTTTCCAAATGATCTCCGGCCGTGTGCAGTGTCATACTCGGATGTGATGCGCCGATTTCACAACTCGCAGGCCGTCACGGCAGGCATCGGCCATTTCTGTTACGGTCATGCCGTTGACNNATCAGTATGTCGATGTCGATTTCGCGGGGACCCCAGTGCCCCGAAGGGGTTCGCCCGAGAAGGGTTTCGATGCGCCTGATTTCCGCCATCAGCGCCGGGGGCTCGAGGCCGGTCTCGATCTCCGCCGCGGCATTGAGGAATTTCCCCTGCTCGGCATTGCCGTAAGGGTCCGATTCATACACCGAAGAACACCAGATCAGCCGGGTCCCGGCTATGCGCGCGATCTCCGCGGCCGCCCGGTTCAGATAGTCCTGGCGGACACCCAGGTTCGATCCCAGGCNNGGTAGTTCATCGTGATTGCGTGATTTCCACCTCGACGAAATCGACGACCCCCTTCACGGGAGGATGCGGCTTGCGCAGGCGGACGGTGACGGTCTCGACATTGTAGAACTCCCTGATCAGGCCCCTTGCGATGGCATTGGCAAGCGCCTCGAGCAGGTAGTACTTCTTCGAGAGAACGGTCGCCTGGATGTACGCATACACCTTTTCGTAATCGACAGTCTTCTTCAGCAAATCGCTTTCCGCGGCGGCCGAAAGATCGCAGTGCAGGTCGACGTCCACCTCGAATTTTCCCCCCAGGTTCTGTTCGTCGGCCATCACCCCGTGGTACGCGTAGAATGCGGCGTTCTTCAGGCGGATCACGTTGAGTTCTCTCATGAGAAAATATAGAGAAAGGGGATCCGAGAATCAACCGAGCGCGGTGAGCGCGGATTCGATCCTGCGAAGGCAGGTTTCCTTGCCGAGGACCGCCATGAGGTCGAAGAGGCCCGGACCGAGCGCGACGCCGGTGAGCGAGAGCCTGAGCGGGTGTATGAGCGTCCCTGCGCCGACACCCGAGGACTGTGCCGCCGCGCGTACGACCGATTCGATGTCGGCCGGGAGCCAGGAGCCCAGATCCCTGAACCTCGCGAGCGCACGCCGGAGGTGATCCGCCGTTTCCGGCTTCCAGTGCTTCTTTTTCGCCTGTTCGTCGTACGCCACGGGGTCACGGAAGAAATACATTCCTGTCGAGACAAAATCTCCGGGCCGTTCCACGCGCTCCTTCAGCAGCCGTATGACGTCGAGAAGATAGGAGTCCTCCACCCCCGTGATGCCGGCTGCGGCGACCGCGGGCCGCATAAGCTCAAGAAGCGAGGCAACCGGCGCACGGCGGAAGTGCTCCGTGTTCATCCAGTTCAGTTTCTCGACGTTGAACACCGCGCCCGATTTCCCCACCCGTTCCAGCGTGAATTCTTTCTCGAGCTCCTCCAGCGTGAAGATCTCCCTCTCGTCGCCGGGGTTCCAGCCGAGAAGAGCAACGAAGTTGACGAGGGCCTCCGGGGAAAATCCCCTGTTTCTGTACTCCTCGACGGCGACGTCTCCCTGGCGTTTGCTCAGTTTCGATCTGTCAGGATTGAGAAGAAGGGGGAGGTGTGCAAACAGGGGTATCTCCCATCCGAAGTAACGGTACAGAAGTACATGCTTCGGCGTGCTCGGGAGCCATTCTTCCCCCCGGATGACATGCGTAATCCCCATCAGGTGGTCATCCACCACGTTGGCCAGGTGATACGTGGGATAGCCGTCGGATTTCAGGAGGACCTGGTCGTCGATCCCGTCGCTTGAAAACTCGACCCTCCCCCTTACGATGTCTTCGAATGCGACGGTCTCCCCCGCGGGGATCTTCAGGCGGACGACGGCCGGAACGCCGGCGGAGAGTCTCCGCTTCACCTCTTCCTCCGGGATCTCGAGCGCGCGCCTGTACTCGCGGACCGGGACCTGGAGCTTCTCCTGCCTCTTCCGCATCGCCTCCAGCTCTTCGGCAGTGTCGAACGCGTAGTAGGCATTTCCGGACGCTACGAGCGCCGCCGCGTGCGCCCTGTAGATCTCAAGGCGTTCCGACTGGATGTACGGTCCTGAGGCTCCCCCCTTCCCGGGTCCCTCGTCGAACCGGAGCCCGGCCCATTCGAGCGTCCGTATCAGGTTTTCGACGGCCCCCTCAACGAACCGGCTCCGGTCGGTGTCTTCTACGCGGAGGATGAACGTTCCGCCGCTGCGGCGGGCAAAAAGGTAATTGTACAGGGCGGTACGGAGGCCGCCGACGTGGAGATAGCCGGTGGGACTGGGGGCAAATCGGACCCGGACAGTGGACAATGTGCGATCCCGCGGAGAGAAGTCTATAGTGGACAGACGGAATGTAACGAAAAGGCAGGAAAAACTCTAGGCACCCTTTGTCACTGTTTGAACGCGAACGCCCCCGGGATGATTCCGACGTTGAATTGAATCCTGAGACTTCCGTCCGGCGCATACACCGACACGGTTCCGGGTTGCGTGTAGTCTTTCGGGTCGGCCAGGTACACATCCCCCGACGCCTGCTCGACACCGACAGCATCATAGGCCCCATCCCGGAATACGCCGGTGACCCTGTGCACTCGCGTATCCACGCGGAGGACTTCCGCGGTCGAGGGAACATACCCGATCCCGTCCGCACCTATGCCGATATCGGTGGCATGGCCGCCGATCAATATCGAGTCGGTTACAGTGTCGAACGAAGGATCGATCACGATGATCTTCGCCGGCGTGTCGTTGGCGGGGTTTGTGAAGTCATAGGCCCCCGTGCAGACCACGTAGACCGCGCCCGACGGCGTGATTTCGACCCCTGAGGGATTGTCGCTGACGCCGATCGTGCCGGTCACCGAAAGGCTCGCCAGTGAGACGACGGAAACAGTCCTCCCGGTTCCGAACCCGGAGTTTGTAACGTAGGCCTTCCCCTGTGCGATCGCCACACCGGCGGGGTTGGCCCCGACAGGGATCGCGCCGGTGACCCGGCGGGATGAAACGTTAAGGACAAGAAGCCGGTTCGCATACAGGTCCGTCACGAGCGCAACCGAGTCGTTCACAAACGCCATCTGACCGGGATTCGAAGCGCTCCCGGTGGAGATTGCGCCAGTATTCAGGTTCGTCGCCAGGTCGATGATCTCGATCTCCTGCGAGTTGTTCACGACGATGTACCCCGATGAACCGCGCACTGTCATTGACTGCGCCACATCTCCCAGGTTCTTCCCGTTCACGGCGGTGAACACGTCGTTGTAGACCCGGAATGACACAAGGTCGTAATACGAGAGCGATGAATTTCCCCTGCCGAAATTTCCCTGGTTGATGATGTACACCCCCCGCGCAGAGGGAACGGGGACCTCGAGAAGCGCGGAGACGGGATCCCTGACGCATCCCGCGAGGGATGCGAGAAGAACGAACGCGGATGCGAGGGCGAACGGTCGTGCGCTCATAGCCTCGCCTCCAGGGTCGCCCGGAATTCCCGCAGCGGCATCGGATAGAGCGCGATCACCTGATAGGAGGTGTTGAATATGTTGTTCACCTCCGCCTTCACCGATGCATTGAACGGCGCCACAGGGAGCGTGAACCGGACGGCGGCGGATTCGAGTGAATACGCCGGGAGGAACCTGTCGTTCACCTCGGTCGTGTACCGGTAGCTGATCCATGAATGCCTGTAGAGGAGGTTCACCGGGCCGCATCGCGCGTCGGCCACAGCATTGAACGTCTCTTCGGGCTCGTAGATGAGCCTCTTCCCTTCCGTGGGGTCGCCGGAAAAATCGGCGCTCGTCTTGACGACGTGCGTCAATGTCCCGTTGATCGAAATCCGAAGCGCACCCTCCAGCCCGGTCCATGCCGCCTCTCCTTCCGCGCCGCGGGAAGTGGCGGAGGAGATGTTCTTCGGTGACCAGAACGTCCCGGAGGAGGGAACCCATACGATCCTGTCCCTGCTGTCGATGGAGAAGTATGAGGCGTCGATGCGGATCGAGCCGAGGAATTCGAAATCGCACCGGAGCCCTGCTTCGAACGAAAGGGCGCGTTCGGGCCGGAGGGCCGGATTCCCCCCTTCAATCCAGTACAAGTCGTTCAGCACGGGAACCCGGAAGCTCTTTCCGTAGCTCGCCCGTATCCTGAGCCCGGGGTCTTTCAGGAGACCGATATTCAGCCCGAGCCTGGGGCTCACGTCACCGGCGACGTCCGAATATGCGTCGTACCGGACTGACGGGTACATCGCAATTTCGAACGGCGCGCTCCAGGGAAGCGGGAACACGTCCTCCGTGCTCAGGAACGCGCTCCGCTGGATTCTGAGGGCGCTTGTCGTCTCGCTGCTCTGGAGAGATGCCCGTGCGTACTCCACCCCCGCGAGCCCGGAGAGCGCAGGCGAGACGGTGAAAAATGCCTCGGGAGTGATGATATCGTCGTGATTCGCGTACAGGCTGTGGAGCGGGGATCCGTTCAGTATCTGTCCGGGATCGTCGTACTGCTCGACTCCGTAGTGGGCGGAACCCCTGACCCGCAGCGAGAGGGCCGCCGTGGCGTCCCAGTCGACTCCCCCCCGGAGGAATTCGAGCCTGTCCCAGAGCCTCCCTCTCCCCGAGGAAGTGAGATCCGTCACCACACCGGGACTCCCTCTGTCCGCATCCGTGTAAGAGAACGATGCCGTGCTCCGGAAGGCGGGGCTGAGCTTCCAGTCCGCGCGGGCGTCTCCCGTGACGAGAGCATAGTCCTCTCCGCCGCGCGTGAGCGTCGTTTCGGTCTTCCCGTCGCTGAACCTGAAATCGTAATCCCCTCTCCCCTGTTCCTTCCGGAGAGACACGAGGAGGCCGGCGTCACCTGCTCCCCCCGAAAGGGAGAACCCCGACCCGCTCTCGTGGTTCGAACCGAGCATCGCGGATGCGGAGCCGTGTATCCCGTCCCCCGGGGTCCGTGTGATCACGTTGATGACACCTCCGACCGCGTCTGCACCGTACAGCGCCGAGGAGCCTCCGCGGACGATCTCGACCCTGTCGACGGTGGACGACGAGAGAATCCCGAAATCCGCAAGCCCGTTCTGAAAAGAATTCTCACGCTGGCCGTCGACAAGAACGAGCGTGTGCTCGGGGGACATCCCGCGGAGCGAGATCGTTTCCACCGAGGCTCCCCCACCGTACGAACGGAGCGACATCCCGGGGGTCCATGAAAGCGCGGAGGCAAGGAGCGTACCCGGCAACGCCTCGATCGCCTCGCGGCGGATGACTGTCACTGCCGAAGGGGCGGAAGCGGAGTTCACTTCGCGGCGCGTCGCGGTAACGACAATTTCGTTCAGCGTGTAGCTGCGGGTGCTCGTGTCCGGCGGGCTTCCCTCCTGCGGGAGAGTCCGGCTGCTGTCAGGCGTTGACGCGGGCGCAATGGTCGTGAAAAGGAGAGGAATGAACGCGGCGGCAAATCGGGATGCTCTCATGATCGTCCTGAAATAATTGACCCCGGCACTCACGAGGAATGACGGGGTCCAGGACGCCGCTTGCGAGGCACGCCAGATCCCATCCTTCCCGCGAAGGCGTACAGGGAGAGTCCGGCAGGTCTCCTGGCTCATGGCGTTGTTACACGCGGCGCCTTCCCGTCCAGACGATCGAGAGGACAGTGGCGGTCGCGCAGTGTGCCATTTACAGTTGCGGGGCAGCTTCCGGTTTGAACGGAATTCCCTTTTCATCCCGCCTATTGGCGGGACACCGAACTGAAGAAAAGACTGATTAAAAATGGAAGATTGAAGATCGAGGATCGAAGATCAATCGTTAACGTCGAATATATAATTACGGACGGGTAATGTCAAGGAGATAGAGAGAAAGAAAAGAAATAAAATAAATCACATCGCGTCGAGCGCGTCGCGTATGGAGCGGACCCACGTGGAGAGCGAAAGCGCATTGTCGCCCTGTGCGATCCGGCGGATGAGCGCCGAGCCGATGATGACGCCGTCGCTCATGCCCGCAGCGCGGCGCGCGCCGTCGGGGTCCGATATGCCGAATCCGACAAGAAGCGGATTTCTTCGGGCATGCTTCCGCACTCTGGCGAGAAAAGCATCCGGCGTCCCTTTCCCCGCGCTCCCTGTGACCCCTGTTGTCGAAACACAGTAGAGAAATCCGCGCGACGCGGCGTCGATGGCGGCAAGCCTGTCATCCGGGGTCGTTGGAGCCACGAGAAGAATCTGGTCGAGGCCGAGCCCCCCGATGTCGGCCCGGAACCGGGCCGATTCTTCCAGCGGGAGTTCGGGGAGTATCACGCCGTCCACGCCGGCGTCGGCGGCATCGGAGAAGAAACGCCCTGCGCCGTATGCAAGTATCGGATTCACGTACCCCATAAGGACGAGAGGGACGGCGGAGCCCGCCCGGATTTTCCGGACTCCCTCGAATATCTGAGGTATCGTCACTCCGTTTCTCAGCGCGGCCGCGGAGCTTTCCTGTATGACGGGACCGTCGGCAAGGGGATCGGAAAAAGGCATCCCGATCTCGATGAAATCAGCCCCCGCCTGTTCCAGCGAGCGGACGAGTCCGGGCGTTGAATCCGCCCGGGGGTACCCCGCGGTCAGGAACAGGCCCAGAGATTTCTTCCGCTTCTCACTGTGCGATGAGAGGAGAGCCGTTAGCCGGCTCACCCCCTGAACCTCACGCATTGCTGGCTGCATACGTCTCCATGTCTTTGTCTCCCCTTCCCGAGAGATTCACGACGACAACGTCACCGGCACGGGTCCCGGGCATGAGCGATTTGAGGTACGCAAGCGCGTGCGCGCTCTCCAGGGCGGGGATTATTCCCTCGAGGCGCGAGAGGAGCCGTGCGGCCTCGAGCGCCTCTGTGTCCGTCACGGAAACGTACCGCACTCTCCCCGAATCCTTCAGCGCGCTGTGTTCCGGTCCGACCCCCGGATAGTCCAGCCCCGCGGAGATGGAATGTGCGAGGAGGACCTGTCCCCCGGAGTCCTGCAGCAGATAGCTGAACGAACCGTGAAGCACCCCCGGTCGCCCCTGCGTGAGGGTCGCCGCGTGGCGCCCGGTGTCAAGCCCCTCACCCGCCGCCTCAACACCCGTCATCGTTGCGCTCGAATCGAGAAACGGATGGAACAACCCTATCGCGTTGCTCCCCCCTCCCACGCACGCAAGCAGATGATCGGGCGCTTTCCCTTCCGCCTTTTCGATCTGAGCGGCGGTTTCACGCCCTATGACCGATTGAAAATCGCGTACCATCAGGGGATAGGGGTGGGGACCCACCACAGAGCCGATGATATAGAACGTATTCTCCACGCTGGAGACCCAGTCCCGGATCGCCTCACTTGTCGCGTCCTTGAGCGTCCTGCTCCCCGAGCGGACGGTCATGACGGTGGCCCCGAGCATTTCCATCCGCCGGACATTCAGATGCTGCCGGGCGACGTCCTCCTCCCCCATATAGACGCAGCACTCGAGTCCCATCTTCGCCGCGACCGTCGCCGTGGCGACGCCGTGCTGACCCGCACCGGTCTCGGCGATGATCCGCTTCTTTCCCAACCTCAGCGCCAGGAGTATCTGTCCGATCGTATTATTGATCTTGTGCGCCCCCGTATGGCACAGGTCCTCCCGCTTCAGGTACACCTTCCCCCGGCCGTAGTGCGCGCTCAGCCTCCGGGCGAACGTGAGAGGCGTCGGGCGCCCGGCAAACTCGGCGAGGAGCGAGAGATACTCGCTCCGGAACGACGCATCCTCCCGGGCCGATGCATACATCGACTCGAGCTCGCGGAGCGCGGGGACGAGCGTCTCGGGAACAAACTGCCCCCCGTACGAACCGAAGTAACCCCGCGAGTCGGGCCAGATCCGCGGCGGGACGGACGCACTTCCTTCCTGCGTTCGCTGTGTACCTGGCTGTATTCTGGCGCTCATCGGGCGGCCTCCGTGGAAAGCGTGCGGTCGACGGCTCCGGCAATGCGGCTGACCTTTTGCATCAATTCACGGAACCGCCCCGGCTTCAGCGACTGGTATCCGTCGGAGAGCGCCTCCGACGGGCGAGGGTGGATCTCGATCATCAACCCGTCCGCCCCCGCGGCGATGCCGGCCATTGCCATCGCCGTCACCCCGTCCCACATGCCGATGCCATGGCTCGGGTCCACGATGATCGGCAGGTGCGAGAGCTTCTTGATGACCGGGACGGCATTCAGATCAAGCGTATAGCGCGTCGCGGGTTCGAACGTCCTTATCCCCCGTTCACAGAGTATCACATTGAGGTTACCGCGCGCGAGTATGTATTCGGCTGCCATCAGAAGCTCTTCGATCGTCGAGGATATTCCCCGTTTCAGCAGGACGGGGATCCGGAGATCACCCACGGCCTCCAGGAGGCTGAAGTTCGTCATGTTGCGCGCGCCGATTTGTATGACGTCCGCCACCTCGGCGACGGCCGGGAGGGTCAGCATGTCCTTCGCCTCGGTCACGATTTTCAGCCCCGTCTCCGCTTTCGCCTCCCTCAGGAGCACAAGCCCCTCCTCCTTCATCCCCTGAAACGCGTANNTCCGGTCCCAGAGGAACCTTGCGCCCGCATCCTTCACGGCGCGTGCAGTCTCGATCAACTGGTCCCAGCTCTCCACCGAACAGGGCCCCGCGATCACCGCGATCTCACGCCCGCCGATCGTCTCCCCTCCGACGCGTATCTCCGAGTTCTCGTTCCTGGCGTCACGTCCCGCAAGTTTGTACGGCTTTGTGACGGGTATCGCCTCTTCCACTCCGGGCATCGTCCTGAAGAGCTCCGGGTCAATCTTTCCGTTGTTCCCCGTGATCCCGACGGCCGTACGCCGGGCCCCCGGGATCTCATGCGCGCGGAGCCCCATCGTTTCTATCTTCTGCCTGACGCGTATCAAATCTTCGCCTGTTGCGTCCTTCTTCATCAGCACGAGCATGTATGCTCCGGTTCGGTGGAGGATGGGAATGAGTGATCAGGCATTCCGGCAGTTCTCGAGGAGCTCCCTGATTTTGGTCCTGTCTTTGATGCCGGGGGAAATCTCCACGCCGCTGCTGACGTCCAGCGCGTACGGGCGCGTGGTACGGACTGCACGGAGGGCATTCCCGGGTGTTATCCCGCCCCCCAGCATGACCCGGCCGTACTGCGAAGCGTCCCGCGCGATCGCCCAGTCGAACGTCTTCCCTGTTCCGCCGCGCATCCCCGGAACGGATGCGTCAAGGAGGAAGGCGGGGACATTATAGGTTCCCAGCACAGAGGGGTCGAATCCGTCCCCCACACGGAATGCCTTGATGACAGGGACGGGGTAGCCGGCGGTCTCTTCCGGGGTTTCCTCGCCGTGGAACTGGAGGCACCGGATCCCCGAACGCGCAATCGCGGACATCACTTCAACCCGCGTCCCGTTCACGAAGACACCCACGGGAGTGACAAACGGCGGGAGGCGGCTCACGATCTCCCCCGCCTCTTCCGGGCCGATGTAGCGCGGGCTCGGCCTGGCGAATATGAAACCGACGGCCGAGGCGCCTTCTTCCGCCGCCGCGAGCGCGTCATCAAGCCGTGTGATGCCGCAGATCTTGACGATCATGAGTTCTCTCCCGCACTGCGGATCAATTCCGCAAGCGCCTTGCCGGGATCATCCGCGCTCATCAAGTGTTCACCCACGAGGAACGCCCGTATCCCTGAGCCGGAGAGCCGGGCGATCTCCCTTCCCGACCTGATCCCGCTCTCGCTGACACCCAGAGTTTCCGGCCCGAGGCGGGGCCCGAGCGTCTCGGAGAGGGCGATGTCCGTCTGAAATGTCACAAGGTCGCGGTTATTGATGCCGACGATCGTCAGGCCTGCCCCCGCAAGCAATGCGAGCTCCCCCGGGGAGTGTACCTCGACAAGGGCCTCCATACCGAGTGAGCGCGCTTCGTCCCGGAGGGCGATGAGATCCCCGGCACTGAGCGCCGCGGCGATAAGGAGTATCGCGTCGGCTCCCGAGGATTTCGATTCATGCACCTGGTACGGATCAAGTAAGAAATCCTTTCTGAGCAGCGGAATCGACACGGCGCTTCGCGCCGCCTCCAGGTCGCGGAGAGATCCAAGGAAGTACTTCTCTTCCGTGAGGACGGATATTGCGGCGGCCCCGGCCGACATGTATCCGTCGGCAATGCTGAACGGGTCGCACTCAGTCCTGATCACGCCGCGCGACGGCGAGGCCCTCTTGATCTCGGCGATAATCGCGGGCGACGCCGCACGGAGAGCGGCCGAGAGCGACAGCGGGGTCCTCCCGTACAACGGCCGCCCGCGCAGCTCGTCCAGCGGGAAGCGGGCCTTTCGTTCTTCCACGCTCCTGCGCGTGGTTTCCAGTATGGCGCCGAGGAAATTCACGGGAGGTTCGTGTATTCCACAAGCCGTTTGAGTGTCTCCATTGCGCGGCCCGAATCGATGGACTCGGCGGCCTTTACGCTCCCCTCCGCGAGGTCCTTCGCCTTGCCGGAAACGTAAATGCCGACCGCGGCGTTGGCCACGACGACGTCCCTGTGCGGTCCGCGTTCTTTCGCCAGAACGCGGAGCGCGATGCCGGCGTTCTCCTCCGGCGTCCCTCCCACGACAGCGGATCCCGGGTGATCGGGAAGCCCGAACGTGCTCGCGGAGATGGAATAGCTCTTCGTCGGCCTGAGCCCGTCCACCTCGAAGACGGATGTCCTTCCCGAAACTGCGACTTCGTCCATACCGTCCTCGCTGTGCACAACGCAGGCGCGTTCGGTCGATAGCCGGCCGAGCGCCTCCGCGATGCGGGACGCCGTCTCCGCCCTGTACGTTCCCACGAGCTGCTTCGTCACTCCCGCAGGGTTCGTGATCGGCCCCAGGAGGTTGAATATCGTCCTGACCCCGAGCTCAGCCCTTGGTTTCGCGGCATATTTCATCGCAGGGTGGAACAGGGGCGCAAAGAGGAATCCGACGCCGACCGTGTTGAGGCAGGCGCCCGCACGCTCCGGGGGGAGCGAGATGTTAACGCCGAGCGCCTTGAGAAGATCGGCGCTCCCGCTGCGGCTGGAGACGGAGCGGTTGCCGTGTTTTGCCACGGTCACACCTGCGCCCGCGGCGACAAGCGACGCGAGGGTCGAGATGTTGAACGTCCCGAGCCCGTCCCCGCCGGTCCCGCACATGTCAATCGCATGCGGGTCGTCCGCTTTGACCTTCACGGATTTTTCGCGCATCGTGCGGGCGAACCCGACGAGTTCATCCACGGTTTCCCCCTTTGCCCGCAGGGCCACGAGAAGCCCCGCGATCTGGGCTTCCGACGCCTGGTCCGTCATGATCAGCTCGAGCGCGGACGAAGCCTCCTCCGTCGTAAGATCTTCGCCTTCAAGGCACTTTTCAATGAACTGTTTCATTGTCATGACCCCGCCTCCATCCAGTTGCGCATCATGATCTCCCCCTCGTCCGTAAGAATCGATTCAGGATGAAACTGAACCCCCACGGTGGGATATTTCCTGTGCCGGACCGCCATGATCACCCCCTCGGCGGTCTCGGCGATCCGCTCGAGATCGCCGGGAAACCCCTCCTGCGCAATCACCAGAGAGTGGTACCGGGTCGCCGTGCACGGATTCATCACCCCTCTGAAGAGGGGATCCCCGTTATGGTGGATCGCGGACGTCCTCCCGTGCATGAGCGACGGGGCGTGCACTACTTTTCCGCCGAACGCCACTCCGATGGCCTGATGCCCGAGGCAGACGCCGAGGATGGGGATGGAGGGGGAGAATTTCCGTATGAGCCCGACGGTGATCCCGGCGTCCTCGGGCCTCCCCGGGCCGGGGGAGAGGACGATGTGCGACGGCCGGAGCGATGCGACGCCTGAGAGCGAAATCTCGTCGTTCCTCCGCACCTCGATCTCGGGGCTGATCCCCCCGAGGAGCTGGACAAGGTTGTACGTGAACGAATCGTAATTGTCGATCACAAGTATCATCGCGCCTCCTCCTCTCACTCTCCGAGCCCGGGCATCTTGAGCCCGCCTGCAGCGCCCCTGACCGCTTCCAGGAGTGCCCGTGATTTGTTCAGCGTTTCGGTGTATTCGCTCTCCGGGACGGAATCCGCCACGATTCCCGCTCCGGCCTGTATTGAAAGCGTGCCGCGGTGCCCGACGACCGTCCGTATGGCGATGCAGGTGTCGAGCGATCCGTTGAATCCCAGATACCCCACGGCGCCGGCATATACCCCGCGTGAGACAGGCTCGAGCTCATTGATGATCTGCATCGCCCGGACCTTCGGAGCGCCGGAAACCGTTCCGGCGGGAAAACAGGCTTTCAATGCGTCGAGCGCCCCTGATCCCTCCTTCAGGGTTCCGCGGACTTCCGAGACGATGTGCATGACGTGCGAATANNAGATCAACGAGCATGACATGCTCGGCAAGCTCCTTTTCGTCATGCAGGAGGTCGATCTCCAACTGGCCGTCCTCCTCCTCCGTGTTCCCGCGCGGTCTCGTCCCCGCGATCGGCAGCACTTCGACTTTTCCCCCCGCCACCCTTACAAGGACTTCGGGAGAGGATCCGGCCAGCTGCGTCTCTCCAAAATCGATATGAAAAAGGTAGGGGGAGGGATTGATCATCCTGAGCGCGCGGTAGACGGCGAAGAGATCCCCGCTGTACGGATAGCTCACGCGCCGGGAAAGGACGACCTGGAAAATATCCCCTTCGGTGATGAATTCTTTCGCCCTCGCGACTGAAGCACAGTAGCCTTCCCGGTCCGTGGACTCCGACGGTGATCCGGTGTCGCATGAAAATGCCGGGAGTGAGGGGACTGTCCGGAGGAACTTCAGCTCCATCGCGTCGAGAGCCTTCCGGCCGTCGTGGTATGCTTCCTCCGTAGAACGTTTTCCGTCAAGCACCACGTTGTGTATGAGGTGGACGATCTGGCGGCGGTGATCGAACCTGAGGATCGATCCGAAGAGTCCGAAGACGGCCTCATCCTCCGCCCCCCGACCCGGCTCACGGAGCTTCAGCCTTTCGAGCCGTGCCACCGCCGGGTACCCGATGTATCCCACAAACCCCCCGAGAAACCCCTCAACGCCGGGGACGGCGGCCTGCCGGAAAAGTCCTGATTCCGCACCCAGAACGTCGAATATGCTCCCCTCCCGCACCGCAGCGCCTGCGGACCCCGTGACCTCCACTTTCCCCCCTCTGGCCCGGATCATCATCGCGGGGTCGACGCCTACGAATGAAAAGCGGCCGATCTTCTCGTCCCGCTCAACGCTCTCGAAAAGGAATGACGCTCTCCCTGATTCGCGCAGCGCGAGATACGCGGAGACGGGTGTATGGAGATCCGCGAGCCGGGATCGGACGAGCGGTATCACGTTCGCCGTCTTCGCGCATTCGTTGAACTCATTCAGTGTGATCATCGGCAGTGCGTTGGGAGTTCCGGAAAATAAAAAACCCCCCCTGGCGAACCAGAGAGGGTTGAAATTCGGGCGTTGACGGGTATCTTCAGGTCCTCACTGCTTCACCGGGAAATTCCGACATGCGCCACCACCAGCCGGCGTTTGTGGAGACAGATGCAGTATGGGATACTGTGAGAACCATGGTAACAATATAACCGCCCGGAGGGCGTTTGTCAAGGAGTACGGCGCTTTTTTTTAGTCGTGTATTGTCAGTCGTGGAGGCGCGGCACGCACTTGAAATAGAGCTCATTGACGTCCGTCCCCCCTTCGAGTATGCTCTTTGCGCGAGAGCTCCCGGTCGCTTTCCAGTAGCGCCCGATGAGCTCCCGGAGCTGATCCCTGTCGCTCTCGTCCATATCCCGCGGAACGATATACCCGGTGTTGATCATCGAGGCCTGGTCGCGGCGCAGATAGACGGACCCCCCCGTCATTCCCGCCCCCACGTTGTGCGAGACCGGGCCCAGTATGGCGATCGTCCCGCGGGTCATGTATTCGCATGCATGGAGTCCCGTTCCTTCCACGACCGCCACCGCACCGCTGTTTCTGACGCCGAACCTGTCCCCGGCCAGGCCGTGAACGAAGAGCGTTCCGCCGGTCGATCCGTACAGTGCGCAGTGTCCGATGATCGCGCTCTCTCCCGGCTCGTTTGTGGAACGGGCATGCGGCCGTATAACGACGCTCCCTCCGGCCATGGATTTGCAGACGGAGTCGTTCGCCTCTCCGTTGAGCACCACGTGAATGCCGTCGACGAGGAATACGCCGAACCCCTGGCCTGCACTCCCGGTGAATTCGATATGTATCTCTTCCGGCTGCGCCCCGGAGTGATGTCCCGCACCCGATCTTCTGCGCGCGAGTTCTCCCGAGAGCGTCGCGAGGACGCCGCGGTCGGCTGTCGTGATGGGGTAGGCGAGATGGAGTGGCTTCCCGCTCCCGAACGCCGCCTTCGCGTCGCTGAGTATCCGCTTGTTCAGAACCCCCACCGGATCGGCATTTCCGGGCACCCGCTCCGGGAGCGGCGTCGGAGGGTCCGAAAGGAAGAAGTCCAGGCTCAGCTTCCGCTGCGTTACGAATTCTGCATGTGCCGGTGACACGCACAGGAGATCGGTCCTCCCCGTGATCTCCCGGAGATTCCTCACCCCCAAGCCCGCGAGAATTCCACGCACGTCGTCGGCGATTATCGTCAGCATCCGTACGACATGTTCGGGGCTCCCCTTGTACTTCGCCTTGAACTTCGGATCATGCGTCGCGATCCCGGTGGGGCACGTGTTCTTCTCGCATATGCGCGCCATGATGCACCCCTCGGCGACGAGAAGGAGTTTCCCGAAGTCGAACCCTTCGGCCCCCATCACCGCCGCCATGACGACATCCTTCCCCGTCAGGAGCCCGCCGTCCGTCCGCAGCTCCACGCTTCCCCTGAGCCCGTTCTCGCACAGCGCCTTGTGCGCCTCCATCAATCCGAATTCCCAGGGGAGCCCCGCATGCTTCATCGACCCAAGCGTGGCAGCTCCCGTTCCCCCGTCACCCCCGGCGATGTAGATGATGTCCGCCCCCGCTTTGACAACGCCGACGGCGATCGTGCCGATCCCGTTTCCGGATACGAGCTTCACGCTCACCTGGGCGGCCGGATGGACCTGTTTCAGCTCGTAGATGAGCTCCTTCAGATCCTCAATGCTGTAGACATCGTGCAGCGGCGGGGGTGAAATGAGGTCCACGTGGGGAAGGGAATGGCGCGCCCGCGCGATATCCGTGTCCACCTTCACGCTCATGAGCTGCCCGCCTTCGCCCGGCTTCGCCCCCTGAGCGATCTTGATCTGCAGTTCCCTCCCGGCGACAAGGTATTCCGCGGTCACGCCGAATCGCGCCGATGCCACCTGCTTCGTGGATGCGGTGATTCCCTCTTTTTCGTAGTAGGGGTTTTCCCCCCCCTCCCCGCTGTTGCTCCTTCCGCCAAGCTGCCGCATCGCGAGTATCACGTCGCGCTGGCTCTCGGCGCTCACCGCNNCGGCCAGCGGAGGTCCCGCAGGTACGATGTGGAACAGGTGGCGGATGTTTACAGGCTCGGCCTCCCTCCCCATTTCCACAAACTGCCTGTACAGATCCTGACGCGCCTCGTCGGAGACGCCGTCCCTCACCATCCGGTGGACGACCGCGGCGCGGGCTGCGGTCATCGCGTGCTTTTCCCCCATTGTCCCGCGCACGTGCTCGCGGAACTGATACGTATGGAGGAGCCTGTCCGCGTATTCCGGGTCCGCCGCAAGTGCAGTCTTCTCCAGTATGTCCATTGCCAGCTCTTCGTACCCGATCCCGCCGAGCGGAGTCGGGACGCCCGGGAAGAAGTTCTCCATGAGCTCGCTGCCGAGTCCGATCGCGGTAAAAAGCTTCGCGCTCATGTAGCTCTGCACGACGGAGATCCCCACCTTCGACATGATCTTGAGGAGACCCGACTCCAGCGCGTTCAGATAGTTCCGTTCCCTGACGTCGGGGGAGAGCCGGCGGAACGACTCGCTGTCGTCGTTCCGGACTATTTCGAGCGCAAGGTACGGACAGACCGCCGATGCGCCGAATCCTATCAGCGCGGCGATATGGTGCGGCGTCCTTGCCTCCCCCGAATGCACGACGATGGAGGTCTGCAGCCGGACTCCCGATTCGTTGAGGGTGCGGACGACCGCGCGCAGCCCGATCAGACCGGGAATCGGAGGATGTTCGTAGTCGGCCGTCTCGTCGCTCAGGACAATGACGCTCGCGCCCCGCTCGACACCCTGCAGCACGGCGGCGGCAAGGGCATCCACGGCGGGCCGGAACGCCCTGATACCCCCCTCCCGCTCGAATATCATCGGGAATATCAGCGGGACAATGTGCGACTGCGACCGGCGCTTGTGGCTGAGCGCTTCAACGAATCGCATCTGTCCTAGGCTGAGGACAGGACCCGGGAGCTCAAGGGCCTCCTCAAGCGGAAGAAGATCCTTGGCGAAGAATATGTTCGGCCTCCGGCCGAGGAACACCCGCAGATCGGTTATGTTTTTCTCGCGCAGGTAGTCCAGGGGAGGGTTTGTCACCTGCGCGAAATTCTGGTAGAAGTAGTCAAAAAACGGCCGGGGCTCCGAAGAGAAGACGTTGGGCCTGGCGGTGTCTCCCATCGATCCGATCGGTTCCTTCCCTTCTGCCGCCATCGGATAGACGATCTTTTCGAGCTCCTCCTGCGTCAGCGTGAAGAGCGTCTTCCTGAATTTCGTCACGGGCTCGCCCCGGTCAGCCGCCGTCACGCTCCCCACGGGGATCGTCCTCGGGTCGAACCTGGCGTCGCGGTTTTCCCTCGAAAGGCTTGGATCCCGGAAGTGAATCCGTCCGTTCGTCAGATCCACCTTCACGCCAGTGCCTGCATGCAGAATCCCTTTCCCCCGTATGCGCGACTCGTCTATAGCGAATGAGCCGGCCTCCGAAGAGAGATAAAACGTCTCATCGGTGAGGACCCACCGGGAGGGGCGGAACCCGTTCCTGTCCAGCCGTGCGCCGATGCTCCTTCCGTCCGAATACATGATGATGGCGGGGCCGTCCCACGGCTCCATGGCGCGGCTCCAGAACTTGTAATAGTCGTTCTGCCCGTGCGCCGGGGGCATCATGATGGCCAGGAGATCCTCTATCTGCGGGATGCTGCTCCGGTACATGAGGGCCTCGACCATCTCGTTGAGGCTTCCGGAGTCGCTGATCCCGGCGTGCGTGACGAGCTGGTCCTGACGGAGCCCGAGTGATTTCTCCCTGGAGAACGCGCGGGAACGGTTGCCGGCGATCGTGTTGATCTCACCGTTATGGGCGATGAGCCTGAAGGGCTGCGCTTTGTCCCAGGACGTCCGCGTGTTCGTGCTGAACCGTCGGTGGAACAGCGCGAAGCGGGTCCGGAACCGGGGGTCTTTCAGATCGAGGTAGAACCTGTCGAGGGCGTCGGCACGCGTAAGTGCCTTGTAGACGATCGTGGTTCCCGACAGAGAGGTAAAATAGAATTCTTTGTTGATTCCCCTCTCCGACTGCTTCGTGCGGACGGCCTGCTTCGCCGTGTACAGCAGCCTGTCGAAGGACGCGTCGGTGCGGCAGTGCCTGGGGCGCCTGATGATCGCGTGCTTCATCGAGGGCATCGAACGGCCCCCCTCCTCCCCCAGAACCGAGCGGTCGACGGGAATGTCGCGGTAGCCGATGATCTCCAGCCCGAAAAATCCGAACGTGCTCTG
Organism: Ignavibacteriota bacterium; assembly: GCA_003157485.1. Lineage (GTDB taxonomy): Bacteria > Bacteroidota > Ignavibacteria > UBA10030 > UBA6906 > Fen-1273. The sequence continues at coordinate 5,354 of PMJQ01000065.1, read as the reverse complement.
GAAAATCTCGAGCGACAGGTTCATCCGCTCCTCCGCACGCGGCATGAATAGGGAAGCGACCGCCACTTCCCCCCTCCTGTAACCGAGAAGGTCGAACGGGATATCGGCCATGATCCCCGCACCGTCACCCGTAACGAGGTCAGCCCCGCACGCTCCCCTGTGCTCGACGCAGCGGAGCGCGTTCAGAGCTTCTGTGAGGATTTCGTGGGAGTAGTCGCAGGTGCGCGTGGCGACGAAGCCGACACCGCAGCTGTCATGTTCCTGACGGTCAAATGGAGAGGGATTCATACAAAGAACGCTTTTAATATCAGTACAAAAAAACCCGGCGAGACGCAAGCGGGTCCCCGGGGGCGGGACGACCGCACCTGCTCCACGTGGATTCTCCCGCCGGGGATCCATCCCGCCGCAGGCCTTGAACGTTCCCCCTTTTTTGGGTACATTGTGTCCCCCCGACTCGAAGGAGAGGTGGCCGAGTGGTTGAANNTCGAATCCCTCCCTCTCCGCAGAAATTCTGTATGCCCCGCGTTTCCCGCAGCGTTCCGATCGCCGACTTTTCCGCGTGTCCAAATCGTGCCCATCTTTCAGTGATATACAGGGAAGGGTGCGGCAATCGGATGGCCACCTCAAGAGTCACTCTCAAATCGAAAACCTTCGCTCTCGACCTTCACCGCTCGGCCTGTCGGGATCAATGGATAACCACCAGCTTCCTGGTCTGGACAAAGCTCCCGGCCCGAATTCTGTAGAAATAGATGCCTGAAGCGATATTGCTTCCATCGAACTTTACATCGTGACTGCCGGGATCGACTTCCCTGTTGACGAGTTCAGCAACTTGCTGACCGAGAGTGTTGAACACGGTCATTGTGACGTGAGACCTGCTCGGAAGCGAATAGCGAATCGTCGTGGAGGGGTTAAAGGGATTGGGATAGTTCTGCTCAAGCACAAACTGGCTGGGTAATCGAGTTGGATTATCTTTGATGCCCGTTACTCCGCCGCTCGTCGTATGAAGGATGATCCCGAACCCTCCCACCACGGTCCCGTTGTTGGCATCGGTGAACGAGACGCCCTGGTAGACGTTCGAATCAGCCACTTGCACACTCCAGGATCCTTCCCCCGCTATCACAGAATCCGTAAAGACGACTCCGCCGCCTGTGGTCGTATGGAAGATGCAGTTCCCGACGGCGACCGCTCCCGTCTTGCCACCCGTGAAGGAGACGGCCCCGAGATAGCCGGGGAGGCACCCTCTGCAGAGAAGAAACAGTTGACGGGGTGGTACCGCTTTCCAGAGGATGCCACCGCTCGTGACGCGAAGGATGACGGGACCGTTAGCTCCACTCGGGAGAGTGCAGCAGCCTTGATAATCTCCGAGGACCATGGCCGTGTCGGCACTGGTAAGCGCCACGCCCAAGAGCCGGTAATATTGCCCGATGTTTTGACCGGTCCAGAGTGTGCCTCCATTGGTCGAGTGGAGTATCGTGCCGGAGGAGCCAACCACGGTCCCGGTGTCCCGGCTGAGAAAGGAGACGGCATTGAGGTCCGCGAGCGTCCCGCTCACCTGACTCAGCCATGTGGCGCCGCCGTTGCTGGTGCGGAGCAGTGTGCCTGAATCTCCCACAGCAGTGCCGGTGTTCTGGTCGGTGAAGCAGAGGGCGTTGAGCGAGTGAGTGGTCCCGCTTGACTGCTGCGTCCAAATCGCCCCGCCATTGGTCGTGTGGAGAATGGTGCCGGAATCGCCTACGGCGGTTGCAGTAGAGGTATCGGTCGCGGAAACTCCCCGGAGCCACTGGGTGGTCCCGCTTGCTTGAGCCGTCCAGGTGTTTCCACCATCGGTGGTGTGGAGAATTGTCCCGTAGCCGCCGACAATGAAACCGGTCTTGGCATCCACAAAGGAGACACCAAGAAAACTCACCCTTTGAAGTGGTGCAGGGGGATATTGCCGGACCCAACCGGACTTTGCCGAGGCCGTCCCTAAGAAGAGGGACGATGTCGAAAGCAGGAAAAGGGAATAGGCGAATATCTGTTTCATGATTCCTCCCTGAAAAACGACAGGGATAACTTCATCTTACTTGTCCCCTCCGTCCTGCACAGGGCGACTATTACGATCAGGTAAGGCGAATGAACTTTGCCGAGGACAGCCCCCAGCGCAGCTTTTCAGAGTCTCGACATTCGCCGCGCGGCCGGGTCGCAGATCAGCGAATAACCAGAAGCTTTTTCGTCCCCACAAAACCCCCTGCCCTCAGTCGATACAGATACACCCCGCTTGCCAGCTTTGAGGCGTTGAATGTCGTCTCGTAGCGGCCAGGTTGCTTCATTTCGTTTACGAGCGTTTGAACCTCCCTCCCGAGGATGTCGTACACCGTGAGTCGGACCTGCAAGGCTTTCGGGATTTCATACGTGATTGTGGTTGTAGGGTTGAAGGGGTTGGGGTAGTTCTGCGATAAGGCGAACGATCCGGGGAGTTCTTGGTGTTTCTCGATGCCTGTGACGAGTTGACGATAATAGAGCTTGGTCATCATATTGTAGCCAGGCAACGTTATGTCGTTCCCGTAAGAATCGACAAAATGCGCTCCCAGAAAACCGAAGTCTTCCGACTGAGTGCACATCAATGTATCAAGATTGCCCTCGGCTGTATACGTGAAGCGGTGGTTGGTGGTATCGTAACCATAGCACAGCATCCGTCCGTTCTGATCATAGGTGTACGTAATCCGGGCGTAGGCTGCCCAGCTTGAATCCTCAGGGTCCCACGAAGAACTCGATTTCTCCCCCACGATTCTGCCAAATCCATCAAATGTGAGATAGGTGTCAGTGTTGTTGACTACAAAACCGTCAGGGTCATGGGTCCGGACCGTATAATGGACAATTCCCACCGAATCATATTGGTACTCAGTCCATTGCTGGGGGTTCCAAGACGGAGTGGGGCCGACCCCTGATTGTGTCCGCGTAAGCCTGTTCTGTGAATCGTATTCTCGTATAGTATAACTTGTGTCAAACGTACTAATGTACATCGTATCTGCGATGAGGTTGCCGGATCCATCATAAGAGTAGTTGTGGACTCTCGGATAATCATTGCTTACCATCAAGCTCGAGATCAGCTTCCCATCACTGGAGTACTTATATTTCCACCCAACAGAGTCAGGAACCCAGAGGCTATCAACCCAGCACGCGTATGCAATCGAATCGACAGCCCCTTTCTCGTTGTATATGTAGCTACTGCGACGCGGTCGGATCTTGAATAGGGTAAAACGACCGGAGAGATAGGGATCAGAACGGTAGGTAAGGTTGCTGTCGCTTACCAGCTTTCCTTGCTGATTGTACTGGAATCGATAGGTCGTCCTCGTGGCATTTTGTGGGGTGTAGGTCCACGTAAAGTTTGCGGCACTATCGAGTACGAAGCCATCGCGGACAATAAAGGCATTGCTCACGATGCCCCCATTTCCTACAATGCTGTATCCATACGGTTTCTGTTGCCCGTAGCCGCTTGTATAGAGTCCCACCACCAAGAGACATATCGATACCGCTTTCATTGTACGATCCCCCGTTTGTCCAAAAAAGAATTTTGTGAAGCGCAGGTTCCTTTCAGATGTTCGCGTGGTCCTCTTTTCGAGTCCCTGAACGGAAACCGGGCCTGAGCATGGAATGGAAGGGTTTGTATGCTCCCGCTAACATGTAGGGTCGCTCGCCCGCCCTCCCCCCCCAAAAAAAAATCGGCCACCATCCTGAGACAGCGCCGACAGTCAATGAACTCGTATGCAATGTAGCCCCAGGCCACTCAACTGTCAATCGTCGCGATCACGTCCCGAGGAATGCCGCGATTTATCTGTCAATCCCGCAAGCAAATAAACTGACTCATTCTCTACTCCTGCGGTCACGGACGTTAGTGCGAGGCCGGTCTGGATCGAACACCTGACGCGATTCACCCGCTGCTTCGAACTCACCGCGCGACCTGGTTGGGGATCGAGAAGCTACACTTTGCTCACGTCAGTTGCTGCCGCAGACCCCCCCGTCTCTCAGCCGGAGTATCTGATCGGCATACGCGGTGAGCCGCTCGTCATGCGTCGCGACAATGACGGACGCCCCGGCCTCGCGTGAATACCGGTGGAGGATTTCAATGATCTCGAGCCCGTTCGAGGAATCGAGGCTCGCCGTGGGCTCATCGGCAAGAAGCAGCCGGGGGCGGTTGGCAATCGCACGGGCGATTGCCACACGCTGTTTTTCCCCCTGGCTGAGCTGCCCCGTGGGCTGAGCGGAAAGGTGTCCGATCCCGATTTCCGAGAGGACGACTCTCCCCCTGCGGAGGGCCTCCCTGCGCCCCACGCCGGCGAATCTGAGGACAAGAGCGACGTTTTCAAGGGCTGTGAGAGCATCGATCAGGTTGAATGACTGAAACACGACGCCGATGTTCCGCGCCCGGAGCCGCTGCACCGCGGCGATGGAGAGCATGTCCAGCCTCTCCCCTCCGATCGCCACGGCACCGGACGACGGTGCGACGAGCCCCGCCATAAGGGTGAGGAGCGTTGTCTTTCCACTCCCGCTCGGACCGAGAAGGAGTATGAGATTCCCTCCGAACGCGCGGAGCGTGACGTCGGTGACGCCCACCGTTCCCCGGCCTGCCGCCCTGTACGTCCTTCCGGCTCCCGAGAGTTCGAGCACGGGTCCCTTCATGTGAATGCCTCCAGAGGGTAGATCGACCTGAGCCGGCGCACCGCCAGCAGTGCGCTGAAAAGAGTTATCACGAGCACGACAAGTGACACCGCCCCGGTCTGAAGGACCGATCCCTGCGCGCTCACTTCCGGGGAAACGAATTCTATCGCTGACGCGAGCAGGGGAAAAAGGACAACGGCTCCCGCGATGCCGGCGGCGGAGAGGACGAATGCCTGCGCGAGGACGACCCCCGTGAGAAACCTCTCCGGGGAGCCGAGCGCACGCATCACGGCAAAATCATGACGAGATTCGAGTATGATCACTGACAGCAGGAGCGTGAGAATCGATGTGAGGACGACCGCACCGATGGCCGCGATGGCGTAGAGGATCGGCATGAATCCTGATTCCATTTCACGGACGTTGTTCTCCAGAAACGCCGCGTTGTCGTACACCGCCACGCCGGGAACGTCCTCCATGATCGCTCGGCGCACCGTGTCGATGGCGGCCCCGGGGACAAGTTTCACTATGAAGAACGAGACGATCGTCGGATAGCCGATGAGCGCCCTGGCCCTCGCGAGCGTGACGAATCCGTACTGCACGACGAATGCGTTTGTCCCGCCGCTGAGCCCGGCCACACACAGCGTGTCGTCCCTGACCCGGACGCTCTCGCCGACGCGTATATGGAATTTCGCCGCAAACGAACGGTCAAGGACGAT
>PMJQ01000221.1 GCA_003157485.1 Ignavibacteriota bacterium | reverse complement strand
CCCGCCGTCTCGGGCGGGAGCGTGCAGGCACCAGCTCATGCCGAGAGAATCATCACGCTGGCCGGGACCGAGGTCCAGCAGTTCAACAGCGCGTACTCTCTTGCCTACAATCTCACTCTCGCAACAGCCGGAACGGGCGCGGTGGAGTTCGATTCGACGCAGAAGATACGGATCAGCGTCTGGGCGGAATTCTCATACCAGGTGAACAAATGAACACGACNNCGGCATCAATCCCGCGAACCTCGCCCTTCCGGACGACGGGACCGTGATGCTCGGCCTTGTGCCGGTGGGGGTCGGCGTCGGAAGTGATTTCATGACGCTCGGCCTGTACAACAAGTTCTTCACGGGGGTGGAATCCCCGACCGGCCGGATCGCCCGGAATCTTTCGGAGAGCGACAAACAGGAATTGATTGACGCGTTCCCCGGGGGCATCGGACGCATCGGCGCGGACGCCGAGGTGCGTCCCATCGGGCTGGCGATCCGTTTCGGTAAATTCGCGACGTTCGCGGTCACGGCGACGGAACGGGTGGCGGCGACGGCGGCAATCCCCGCGTCGTACGCGAAATTCCTCCTTGAAGGGATGACGCCCGGCTCCTCGTACGACTTCAGCGGCGCCACCGGAAGCGCGGCGTGGACGCGCGAATACGCCCTCTCGGCGGGATTCGCCCTCCCGTCCGTCCCCTGGTTCATGAGCTGGTCGGGTGGCGTCTCGGTGAAACTCATCCACGGATTCGCCTACGCCTCCGTCACGCGCGACAACACGTGGCTCGCGGCCGGAACGGACGGGGTGCTGGACGGCAACATCGACATCGCCGGCGTGACCTCGCACTCCAACCTTGCGGGTTCCCCCTTCCCTTCTCCCGCAGGGAGCGGCATCGGCGTGGACATCGGGCTCTCCGCGAAACTCAATGACTACGCCATCGCGGGACTCAGCGTCACGGACGTCGGCTCCATGCACTGGGACGGCGACGTCAGGGAGATGTACGGGCAGGGACGCATGCACCTCGACGACCCGACGAACAGCGCCCAGCGGGATTCCCTCGAACACGCCGTCACGGGAAATACGCGGCAGGGGGGGGCGTTCACCGTCGGGCTGCCGACGACGCTTCGCATGGGGGTCCAGTTCGAACTCGAGAACATCCACATGCTGAAGAAATTACTCTACGGGGAGATGACGGCAGAGTGCGACTACAGGCAGGGCTTCTCAGATTTCCCCGGCTCGAGCCGCGTCGGCATCCTGTCGGCCGGGCTGGAATACCGTCCGTGGCAGTTCTTTCCCATCAGGACCGGCGTCGGGTTCGGCGGAGCTGACCACTTTAACTTCGCGCTCGGGTTCGGCCTCAAGCTCTGGATGCTTCAAATCGACGTCGCGTCCGACAACATCGGCTGGCTGTTCTCACATGACACGTTCTCGAGAGGGTCGCTGGGGGTGGGGCTCACGCTGAAAATGTAGCCGGAGTGGGCGCCGCGCCGGGCAATTTGCAGGCCGGGGGTCAATTCCTATGGGCGTCCCTGGCCGGATTCAGCCATGTGGATGTAATCCCGCCGCGAAACTCATCCCTTCCCTGGCCGAAAGGCAAAAAGCCGCGTCCTGCATGCGGATTCCGCTGCTGCGCCGCGGCACGTGATTTGCGCTTCAGGAGTGACCGGCCGAGGAATGCATGAAGATACTTATCGTTGAGGACGATTACACGAGCAGGATTGTGCTTCACAGGTTCCTGCTCCCGTTTGGCGTGACAGAGATTGCAGTCACGGGCAATCAGGCCATCTCCGCATTTGCCCTTGCGCTCAAGGGACGGGAGCCGTTCGACCTTGTGTGCCTCGATATCATGCTCCCCGAAATGGACGGACTGTCCGTGCTGCGGGAATTGCGATCACTCGAGTCTGACGGGACGCGCGAGCCGCGGACACATGCCAGGGTTGTCATGACGACCGCGCTGAACGACAAGGGGAACGTCGTCGAGGCGATCAAGAACTGTGACGGGTATCTGGTCAAACCGATCGACAGGAATCGGCTTGCCGCGTGCCTGAAGGATTTCGGGTTTGCGCCTGCAGCCCCCGATGCAGGGTGACGTTCACGCAGGGGGGGGGACCCGTTTCAGGGCAGAGGTTCCGGACACTGGCTGCGTGTGAGCGCGCCGCGCTCGCGGATCATTCGAGCGGCGAGCACGAAACGGCAAGCGGCGATGCGATAAGTGCGGCCTTCCGCGCAAGGTACGCATTCCAGTCCGCACCCGATGCAAAGTCACCGCTTCGCGTCCACCCGGCCCCCGCATAATATGTGAATGTCTTCCCCTCACGCGCGCGCGCGATGAGCAGGCAGTGGATCGAATCGTCCGCGAACCGGAGGAATGCGGAGCGGGGAAACACGATCCCCGTGCCGAGCGAACCGTTGACCGGATCGGCGTTCGTCGCCCCCCAGAGACTCATCCAGCCCAGAACGCTGTCCGAAGCGGCGACCGTGCCCGGCCGCTTCACGAGCCCGCATGCCACCCGCAGTTCTTCCCCCCCGGCCGGGGCATCGAACGTCACGGATACCCTGTTCAGATTCTCCCCCGCATCGAGCGCAATCCGCACTCTCTCCGTGAATTTCACGCCGCCGACTTCCACCGCATTGTACGTCAGCTCGAACTCCGTGCGGAGCGGGCCGCCCGCAATCGTTTCCCATGTTGAGAAAACGCCGGGCTGGTGCACTCTCCCTCCCTCCCAGAGGGCGCATCCCCCCGCCCCCAGCGAGCGCCCCACATCGAAAAAGTCGGCCCCTTCTCCCCTGTCGTGATGATAGGGATCCTGTCCGGGAGAAGCCCCTGCGGCCTCTCCGTACCACTTCGCCACGACGAGCGTCCTGACACGTTTCGTCCAGACATCGATGCCGTTGTTCAGTTCTGATGCGAGCGCCGGCCCGTACATCCGGTACGCGATCCGGTCGTTCTCCCACGCGTAATCTTCACGCGGAAGGACGAACATCCCCGCCACGCGGCTCACCTCTTGCGGGCCCGCGGCGGTTCCCGCCTTGACGATGAATTCCCTCCTCTCGCCCGGTGCAAAATCATGCTGGAAGAGAAGCTCCCCACCCGATACCTGGGAAATAAGGGGCGAGGCGCTGCCGCGTACGGTGACGACGAACCCGGCGCCGGCGCTCTCCCCGGTTATCGGCGTGAGGTCGCGCAGGCGGACCTCAACGGTCTCTCCCGGACGGGAAACCTGCATTGGATTCGTCACGGTAACAAGCGCCGGCTTCGACTGACTCCGGCACGGTGCCGCAATGAGCAGGCCGCACATGGCGGCAATCACGATCCGTTTCATTGGTCCCTCCCCTCCCTGTGGAGGATTAACGCTGGATGCGCGCCGAACCGCCCCTGGCAAACGCGCGCACCTGTTCGAGCGTCGCCATCGTCGTATCGCCCGGGAATGTCGTCAGGAGCGCACCGTGCGCCCAGCCGAGCTTGACCGCCTCTTCAGCCGGCTCGCCCGAAAGAAGTCCGTAGAAGAATCCGCTGGCAAATCCGTCGCCGCCGCCGACGCGATCCAGGACATCGAGCTCGCATTCCGGCGCCCTGAACGCCCTGCCGCCCACCCATGACACCGCGCTCCATCGGTGCCGGTTTGTCGAATGCACCTCACGGAGCGTCGTCGACACCGCCCGGACGTTCGGGTACCTCGACGTGAGCCCGTCGATCATCCCGAGGAAGACGTCCGGGTCGAGTTTCGATGACGACGATGCCTTCGGCCCGGGGATGCCGAGCCCCTTCTGGAGGTCCTCTTCGTTTCCCACAAGCACGTCGACGTTCCGGACGATCCGGTCAAGCACGTCCACAGCCTTTTTCTCCCCCCCCCAGATGCTCCATAGTTTTTCCCTGAAATTGAGATCGAAGCTGACGACCGTACCGGCTTTCCGTGCCGCGGTCATTGCCTCGATAATCAGCTCCCCCGTCGTCGCCGAGAGGGACGCAAATATCCCCCCGCTGTGGAACCAGCGGACGCCGTTCCCGGAGAATATCGCCCCCCAGTCGAAATCGCCGGGGCGAAGAAGTGCGGCCGCTTCGTTGGCCCGGTTGTAGAACACGACCGGCGCACGCACCCCGTGTCCCCTGTCGCTGTAGACGGTCGCAATGTTCGGCCCGTTAACGCCGTTGTGCTTGAACGTGCGGTAGAAGGGCTTCACGCCCATCGCCCTTACACGCTCGGCAACGAGATCGCCCACCGGATATTCCACGATCGCCGTCGCAATCCCCGTGTTCAATCTGAAGCAATCGGCCAGGTTGGCGGCGACGTTGTATTCGCCCCCGCTGACGTGAATCTGGCATTCGGCCGCCTTCCGGAATGGGATGATGCCCGGGTCAAGCCGATGCACAAGCGCCCCGAGGGAGAGAAGATCAAGAGCCCCTCCGGCAGGCCGGATGTTCAGCACGCTGTCCATGTTCCTTTCCTTTCTGATTCGATGCAGTTGCTCCGCGTGAACTCAGCTGCCGAGCCTGTACAGGTCCTGCCCGGCATTCTCAACGAGAAGGTCGCCGCCCGACGGATGATGCCGCCATGCTTCCAGGTCGATCGAGCGCGGGTCCCTGTAGCCCAGATTCACCCCCCTGCAGACCTCTTCCGGGATCGACGTCGCAAGCGTCACGGCGATACGGGGCCGTTCCACGCCTCCCGTAAACGTCCCCACACCGCGGACGTTCGTTGAATGAGCGAGTATGAGTTTCGGCTCGCCGCGGAAGCGCTCCCACTGGCCGAGGAAAAAGTCCCGCACATGGTACCCGATGCGCCGTATCGCTTCTCCGTGCACGAACGATATCTCCCGGATCTGGGGGCCGTAGATGATAAGCTCGCCCCCGTCGGCGACGACCGGCTCGAGTTTGTACATCGCCTTCCCTCCCACCCACAGCTCCTCGTATATGTCCGGGGTCACGCCGAGGACCCGTTCGGCGGGACTCCCGATGTGCCTTATGTGAAGCCTCGCCGAGTAGTCCGCCGCCCGCGACCACGCCTCTTCGGGAGTACCGGCGAAAAGGCAGGAGACACGATTGCGGTCGTCCACGGCAAACGCGAAGCATGTGCGGGGAACGGGTACGAGCGCTGCGGCCCTGTCGATAACACGCCGCGTGGGCGTGTCCTTCACCCCGTTGACGGCGGGGTTCGTGATCACCGCCGCCAGCCAGTGAAACGTCTCGATGATGTCAAGCCCTCCGACCCCCGGGAAGAAGTATTTATTCCCCCCGGCGAACCCCATTGCCTCGTGCGGCACGACGGGGCTGACGATGATGACGTGATCATATTCGAGAACGGCCCGGTTGATGCTCACCGGGATGTCTTCCCCGAAGAGCCCCCCGGTGAGCGCGCGGATCTCGGAGCCGGGGATCGTGCCGATCCTTCTCAGCGCCGCGGGGTTGTCGTGCTCGTGCGCGATCAGCCTGACGTTCTTGTACGCCGTCCTGTGCTCATCGGGCGTTATGCCGATATGCCTGTAGAGCCTCTCCGGCTCCATCGCCCTGTGCGTGCCGGTGGCGACGAGGTAGTCCAGGCAGGCGGCTTCACGGCCGAGTATCCTGTAGAGCGTTTGGAAGAAGAGGTCTATCGGCGCATGCCGCGTGTGGTCGGGGATAAGGACGAGAATCCTCTTCGCGCGCAGATCGAGCGCGGAAAGGGCTTCCCTGCAAATCTCCTCAATTGCCGCCGGGCCGAGCGGCGTCTCGAGTGAACCCGTCCCCAGTGCTCCGCTCATTCCATCCTCCTCAAACGCCGCTGTACGCAGAAAACCCGCCGTCGATCGGGACGACAATTCCGGTGACGAACTTCGAAGCCGGGGAGAGGAGCCAGAGCACAGTCCCCAGAAGGTCTTCGGGCTCGCCGAACCGGCCTGCAGGCGTGTGGTCGATGATCTTCTTCCCCCGCTCGGTGAGATTGCCTGTCTCCCGGTCGGTCAGAAGGAACCGGTTCTGGTTTGTCAGGAAGAAGCCCGGAGCAATCGCGTTGACGCGTATGTTCGGCGATATCTCCTGCGCCATGTACACGGCAAGCCACTGCGTGAAATTGCTGACTGCCGCCTTCGCCGCCGAGTAGGCCGCGATCCTTGTCAGCGGGCGGAATGCGTTCATCGAGGAGATGTTCAGTATGACTCCCTCGCCCCGTTCCGCCATGTGTTTCCCCACGACCTGGGAGGGGATCATCGTCCCGAGGATGTTCAGGTCGGACACGAGCCTGAGGGCCTCCGGCGGAATGTCGAAAAATGTCTCCCGCCCCATCGAGGTTGCCCGTGGATCGTTCCCTCCGGCGGCATTAATGAGAATGTCGATCTTTCCGAACGCGCGTATGACCTCCCCGGCGGCACTGCGTATCGTCTCCGGCTTGAGAACGTCGCCGTATACGACAATCGCACGGTCCCCCACGGGCTCAATCCGTCTCATGAGCGGGCCGGCAAGCGCGGGGTCCCTGTCGACGATGGCGATGCGCGCGTTACAGCCGAAGAGGGCACACGCCATTTCCCCCGCGAGCACGCCCGCCCCCCCCGTCAGCATGACCGATTTTCCCGAAAAATCGTAGAGCTTCCCGATGTCGTCAGTATTCACAGATGTTCGCTCCCGTCAGTTCGAACGCCGTTATTCACGCCCAGGTGATCGCCGCAGGCTCGAGGTGCGGAACGAGCCGGTCGACGATAAACAACGCAACAAGGTACACGCTTCCCGAAATGATGAAGAGCGGCATATAGCTCCCCGTCCACTCCAGCAGATATCCCGCCGAGGTTGCAAGGAGCATCCCCCCCACCGCGCCGGCCATCCCCCCCAGCCCGACGATGGAGCCCACTGCGTTCTTTGGAAACATGTCCGACGCCGTCGTGAAGAGATTGGCCGACCATCCCTGGTGCGCCGCAGCCGCAACGCCCACAAGAACGACAGCGACCCAGAGACTTGCAACGCTCGCCGCAAAGACGATTGGGACGATGCAGAGGGCACAGAGGAGCATCACCGACTTCCTGGCCCGGCTCACAGGCCAGCCCCGTGCAATGAGCCGGGAGGAGAGCCACCCGCCCCCGATGCTCCCGACGCACGTCACCGTGTAGATGGCGACGAGGGGAAGACCGAGTTCGGTGAGCGTCAATCCGTACGACCTGTTCAGGAATTTTGGAAGCCAGTAGAGATAGAACCACCAG
>PMJQ01000045.1 GCA_003157485.1 Ignavibacteriota bacterium | reverse complement strand
GGGCAATCCACGTGCGCGTAGTGGCGCTTCTCGGTGGAGTACTCGACGTGCGCCGTCGCAATTGTTATACCGCGTTCGCGCTCTTCGGGGGCGTTGTCGATGCTGTCGAACGTCCGGATCGTCGAGAGGCCCTTCTTCGCGAGCACCATCGTGATGGCGGCGGTCAGGGTCGTTTTGCCGTGATCGACGTGGCCGATCGTTCCGACGTTCAGATGTGGTTTGTCACGATTAAATTTCTCTTTTGCCATTTGTCTACTCTCCTCTGGTATAGAAGGGGATGTGGGTGAGGGCCCCGAGTCTATGCGTTGACTGTTTCCTTGCCCTTGAGCTTTTCGATAATCTGGTCTGAGACGCTCCGCGGCGTTTCGTCGTAATGCGACAGCTCCATCGTGTAGATGGCCCGTCCCTGCGTCATCGAGCGGAGCGTCGTGGAGTAGCCGAACATTTCCGAGAGGGGAACCGCCGCCTTGATGACCTGCGCGTCTTTCCTCGGATTCATCCCCTCGATCTTGCCGCGCCTCGAGTTGAGGTCGCCGATGACGTCTCCCATGTACTCCTCGGGTGTGACGACCTCGACGGCCATTATCGGCTCGAGGATGGCCGGGTTCGCCTTGCGCGCCGCTTCCTTGAACGCGATCGAGCCGGCGATCTTGAACGCCATCTCGGAGGAATCGACGTCATGGTACGAACCGTCGTACAGCTTCACCTTCACGTCCTCCACCGGGTAGCCCGCGAGGACGCCGTTCTTCATCGCTTCCACGATCCCCTGCTCCACCGGCTTGACGTATTCTTTCGGGACGACGCCGCCGACGATCGCGTTTTCGAACTCGAACCCCTTCCCCTTTTCGTTGGGCTCGATTTCGATCCACACGTGGCCGTACTGGCCGCGGCCGCCCGACTGGCGGACAAATTTTCCCTCCGCATGGACCTTCTTGCGGATCGTTTCCTTGTAGGCGACCTGCGGCTTGCCGATGTTGGCCTCGACCCGGAATTCCCTCTTCATCCTGTCGATGATGATCTCCAGGTGGAGCTCCCCCATCCCGCTGATTATCGTCTGTCCCGTCTCCTCGTTCGTCGCCACGCGGAGGGTGGGATCCTCCTCCGTCAGTTTCTGGAGCGCCTCGCCCATCTTCTCCTGGTCGGCCTTCGTCTTCGGCTCGATCGCCACGTGGATGACGGGATCGGGGAACGTCATCTTCTCGAGGACGATCGGATCGTTCTCCTCGCAGAGCGTGTCCCCGGTGCGGGTGTGCTTGAGTCCCACGGCGGCAACGATGTCGCCCGCGTAGGCCTCGTCGACGTCCTCGCGCGAGTTTGCATGCATGCGGAGAATTCGACTTATACGTTCCTTTTTGTCCGACACCGGGTTGTACACGTACGAACCCGATTTGAGAGTCCCGGAGTAGACGCGGAAGTACGTCAGCCGGCCGACGAACGGGTCGGTCATGATCTTGAACGCGAGCGCGGCGAATTGTCCCTTGTCGTCGATCTTCCGCGTGACATGGTCCGTCAGATTGATGTGGTGGCCGGTGATGGTCCCTTCGTTCAGGTCCACGGGTGACGGGAGGTAATCGACGATCCCGTCCAGGAGCATCTGGACCCCCTTGTTCTTAAACGAGGAGCCGCAGAGAACCGGGATGATGCTGACTTTCAGCGATGCCCGCCGCAGGACCGTCATGATCTCCTTCGGCGTGATCTCCTTGCCTTCCAGGTATTTCTCAAGGAGCGTATCGTCCTCGTCGGAGACCGCCTCGAGCATCTTCGTCCTGTACTGCTGGGCCTTCACCTTCATGTCGTGGGGGATCTCTATGTCGTCCCACTCGACCCCGAGAGTTGAATCCTTGTACATCCGTGCTTTCATCGTCACCAGGTCGATGATCCCGGCGAAGAGGTCCCCCTCCCCGACCGGAAGCTGGATCGGCACAGCGTTGGCGCTGAGCCTGTTCTTCATCATCTCGACGACCGCAAGGAAGTCCGCGCCCACCCGGTCCATCTTGTTGACGAACGCGATGCGCGGCACCCCGTACTTGTCCATCTGGCGCCAGACGGTCTCCGACTGCGGCTCGACGCCGCCGACGGAGCAGAAGAGCGCGACGGCGCCGTCAAGCACGCGGAGCGACCGCTCCACTTCAGCCGTGAAATCCACGTGTCCCGGCGTGTCGATGATATTGATCTGGTGATTGTTCCAGAAACAGGTAGTGGCGGCCGACGTGATCGTGATCCCGCGTTCCTTCTCCTGCTCCATCCAGTCCATCGTCGCAGCGCCGTCGTGGACCTCCCCCATGCGGTGGAGCACCCCCGTGTAAAAGAGGATGCGCTCCGTCGTCGTGGTTTTGCCCGCGTCGATGTGCGCACTGATTCCGATGTTCCTTGTCCGTTCTAGCGGATACTGTCTCGGCATATTCTCCTGCTTCTCTCCCTCAGACCCTTCACCACTTGAAATGGGCGAAAGCCTTGTTCGCTTCCGCCATCTTGTGCGTGTCTTCCTTTTTCTTGACCGCGTTCCCCTCGCCGTTGGAGGCGGCGATGAACTCCGCGGCAAGCTTCTGGGACATCGACTTGTCCTTCCTGTCGTCGGCGTACCCGATGAGCCACCGGATCGCCAGCGCGACGCTCCGCTCTCCGCGGACTTCCGTGGGGACCTGGTAGGTGGCGCCGCCGACGCGGCGGGCCTTTACTTCGAGCATCGGGCGCGTATTGCTGACCGCCTTCTTGAACACCTCGAGCCCCGTGCTCTTCGTCCGGTCCTCGATGAGCTGAAAGGCATCATAGAGTATCCGGCGCGCGAGGTGCTTCTTCCCGCGCTTCATGATATTGTTTATGAACTCCGAAACCAGGACATCCCCGTACTTGGGATCGGGTATCGTGGCTCTGGGTGTCGATTTTTTCTTTCTCACGTCGTCCGTCTTCCTGGAGTGTCAGTTATTTCCCGCGCTTGGCGCCGTACTTGGAGCGTCCCTGTTTCCGGTCCGCAACGCCGGCGGTATCGAGCGTCCCCCGGATGATGTGGTAGCGAACGCCGGGAAGGTCCTTGACGCGGCCGCCGCGGATCATCACGATCGAGTGCTCCTGGAGATTGTGCCCCTCGCCCGGAATGTAGGCGGTAACCTCCATCCCGTTCGTGAGCCTGACGCGCGCGACCTTGCGCAGCGCCGAATTCGGCTTCTTGGGGGTCGTCGTGTAAACGCGCGTGCAGACGCCCCGTTTCTGGGGGCTGCCTCCCATGGCGGGCGCCTTGCTCTTCCATGTGACGCTGCGCCTGCTGTTCCTGACAAGCTGCTGGATCGTTGGCACGCGGACTCCTTGTTACTGCACTCGTGGGTGGATTTTCGATAGAGCTTTTTAAGGTACGAAAAACGCGTTACTTTGTCAAGGCATCATCGAACGTATCGCGGTCCGGCGGGCGCTGCTCACGTCGCCGCGAGCTTCTCCCGCGTCTTCGGCTTCTTCACCGCGGCCTCCTCCGCCGGAGCGGGCTCCGGGGCGGGGACGGCCTCCTCCACCGCCGACGCAATGTCCACGCGCAGGTCCCTGAAATGCTTCAGACCGGTCCCCGCGGGGATCAGGTGGCCCATGATGACGTTCTCCTTCAGCCCGAGGAGATTGTCGAGCTTCCCTTCGATCGCGGCATCGGTCAGCACCTTCGTGGTTTCCTGGAACGACGCGGCGGAGATCCAGCTTTCCGTGGAGAGGGACGCCGAGGTGATCCCCAGGAGCACGGGTTCCGACGTCGCCGGTTCCGCATCCCTGTGTTCGATCACCTTCTTCGCCTTCTTCCGCAGGTCGGCGTTGGTCTCGCGCACCTTTTTCTTCCCCGCGAGCTGGCCGTTCTTGAGCTTCGAGTCCCCCTTGCTGACAACGAGGACCTTGTCGCGGAGCCCGTCGTTCTCTTCCTCGAACTTCAGCTTGTCCACATAGTCTCCCTCGAGGAACTTCGTGTCCCCGGAGTCCACGATGCGCACCTTCTGCATCATCTGGCGGACGATGATCTCGATGTGCTTGTCGTTGATTTTCACCCCCTGGATGCGGTAGACCTCCTGGATTTCGTTCACCAGGTATTCCTGGACCGCGCCCACCCCCTTGATGCGGAGCACGTCGTGCGGGTCGATCGCGCCATCCGAGAGGCGCTCGCCCGCGCGGACAACGTCGTTCGCCTGCACAAGGACGTGCTTCCCGAGCGGGATCGGATACTTCCGTATGTCTTTCCCGTCGTGGCTCGTGACGATCACCTCGCGCGAACCCCTCTTCTGGGCCCCGAAGCTCACGATGCCGTCGATTTCCGACACGACAGCCGGGTCGTTCGGGCTTCTTGCCTCGAAGAGCTCCGTGACGCGCGGCAGGCCCCCGGTGATGTCGCGGGTCTTGCCGATGTCGCGCGGGATGCGCGCCAGGACCGTCCCCGCGGTGATCTCCTGGGAGTCATTGACGACGATGTGGGCGCGGGTCGGGATGATGTACGTCCCCACCTTCCCCTTCTTGTTGTGGATCTCCAGCGTCGGGGCGAGCGTGCGGTCGCGCGAATCGATGACGACCTTCTGGATGTGCCCCGTCTGCTCGTCGTCGATCTCGCGGAACGTCACGTTCTCCTTGAGCTGGTGGTATTTCACCGCCCCGGAATGCTCGGAGATGATCACCGCGTTGTACGGATCCCATTCGTAGATGATCTGTCCCTTCGCCACCTTCCCGCCGTCGCGCAGGAGCATCGTCGCGCCGTACGGGACGTCGTACTTCGTCAGCATGCGGTTGTCGCGGTCGAGGACGTTCACGACGCCGCTCCGCCCGGACACGATGATCCTGGACCCGTCGTCGGCGGGAACCTCGAGGAATTTCACCCCCTCGTACTGCAGCGTCCCGTCAAACTTCGAGGAGACCTGCGACTGGGAGGCGATGAGGCTCGCCGTCCCGCCGGTATGGAATGTGCGGAGCGTGAGCTGCGTCCCCGGCTCGCCGATCGACTGCGCGGCGATGATGCCGACGGTCTCCCCGGGCTGGATGAGTTTTCCCGTCGTCAGGTTTCTCCCGTAGCAGAGCGCGCAGATGCCGCGCTTCGCTTCGCACATGAGGACCGAGCGGATCTCCACGGTCTCGATCGAGGTCTCGGCCATCCGGTCGGCCTTTTCCTCGTCGATCAGTTCTCCCGCGTGGACGATCACCTCGCCGGAAATCGGGTCGGCGACTTCGTGGACGGAGACGCGCCCGACGATCCGTTCCGCCAGGGGCTCCTTCACGTCCTCCCCCTCCTTCAGGGCGCCCGTGACGACACCGCGGATCGTGCCGCAGTCCTCCAATGTGATTATCGCGTCCTGCGCGACGTCCACAAGGCGGCGCGTCAGGTAGCCGGCGTCCGCCGTCTTGAGGGCGGTGTCCGCAAGCCCCTTCCTGGCGCCGTGGGTCGAGATGAAGTATTCAAGGATCGAGAGTCCCTCCCGGAAGTTCGCGATGATCGGGTTCTCGATGAGTTCCCCCGTCGCCCCGGAGAGGCTTTTCTGCGGCTTCGCCATCAGTCCGCGCATGCCAGCAAGCTGGCGCACCTGTTCCTTGGAACCGCGGGCGCCGGAATCGACCATCATGTAGAGTGAGTTGAACCCGTCACGGGAGTGCTGGAGGGATTCGAACAGCCGCTCCGCGACCCGGTTTGTCACGCTTGTCCAGATGTCGATGACCTTGTTGTAGCGCTCCCCCTTCGTTATGAAGCCGCGGATGTACTGGCTCTCGACCTCGTCCACGCTCTTCTGGGCGCGCCCAATGATCTCTTCCTTCTCCTTCGGGATGATGACGTCGTCGATGCTCACCGAGAGGCCTCCCGCCGTTGCATAGCGGAACCCGATGTCCTTCAGCTTGTCGAGGAACTCGGCGGTCTTCAGATTTCCTACCTTCCGGAACGCGGAGGAGATGATCTGCACGAGGCGCTTCTTGTTCAGGAGCTCGTTGAAGAACCCGATCTCCTTCGGGACGATCTGGTTGAATATCACCCTTCCCGTCGTCGTCTCAACCCGTTCGTCCCCTATCCGCACATTGATGCGCGCGTGGAGGCCGACCTTGCCGTAGTTGTACGCGATGATGACCTCGGCGGGGGAGGAGAACTGGAGCCCTTCGCCCGTGTCGCCGCTCTTCGATTTCGTCAGATAGTAGCACCCGAGCACCTGGTCCTGCGTCGGGGTCACGATTGGCGCACCGCTGGCTGGCGACAGGATATTGTGGCTCGAAAGCATGAGGATGCGGGCCTCGAGCTGCGCGTCGAACGAGAGGGGGACGTGAACGGCCATCTGGTCGCCATCGAAATCGGCGTTGAAGGCCGTGCAGACCATCGGATGGATGCGGATGGCTTTCCCCTCGACGAGGACAGGCTGGAACGCCTGGATGCCGAGCCGGTGGAGCGTCGGCGCCCTGTTGAGAAGCACCGGGTGGCCGTCGATGATGTTCTCCAGTATTTCCCAGACCTCGGGGCCCTTCTTATCGACCATCTTCTTGGCGCTCTTGACCGTCTTGACGATGCCCCGCTCGATGAGCTTGCGAATGATGAACGGCTTGAAGAGCTCGACGGCCATGTCCTTGGGGAGTCCGCACTCGTGAAGGCGGAGCTCGGGTCCCACGACGATCACGGAGCGGCCCGAATAATCAACGCGCTTGCCGAGAAGGTTCTGGCGGAACCGCCCCTGCTTTCCTTTGAGCATGTCGGACAGCGACTTGAGCGCGCGATTGTTGTCGCTCCGCACGGCGTTGACCCGCCGGGAATTGTCGAAGAGCGAGTCGACGGCCTCCTGCAGCATCCGCTTCTCGTTCCGCAGGATGACGTCAGGTGCCTTAATATCGATGAGGCGCTTCAGGCGGTTGTTCCTGATTATCACGCGGCGGTAGAGGTCGTTCAGATCCGACGTCGCAAACCGCCCTCCCTCGAGAGGGACGAGCGGCCGGAGCTCGGGAGGGATCACCGGGATGATATCGAGGACCATCCATTCGGGTCTGTTGAGCGGGCCGTTTTCCGCCTCCCGAAAGGCCTCGACGACGCGGAGGCGCTTCAGGGCGTCCTGCTTCTTCTGGACGGAGGTCTCCTCCAGGATCTGCGCGCGCAGCTCCGCCGCCAGGGCGCCAACGTCGACCTGCTTCAGAAGGCTCTTGATCGCCTCCCCGCCGATCTGCGCAACAAATTTCCTCTTGTCCGTCTGCTCGAGATCGTCGTGGTTGTCCGGAAGCGTGGAGAGGATCTCGAAGAACTGCTCCTCGGAGATCAGGTCCTTCTTCTGGAGCCCCGTCGTCCCGGGATTGACGACGACGTACGACTCGTAGTAGATGATCTTCTCAAGGTCCTTGGAGGTCATCCCCAGTATGTAGCCGATCTTGGAGGGGAGGGACCGGAAGTACCAGATGTGGACGACCGGCACGGCAAGCCCGATATGCCCCATCCGTTCCCTGCGGACGCTTTTCTGCGTGACCTCGACGCCGCACCTGTCGCAGATGATGCCGCGGTACCGTATGCGTTTGTACTTCCCGCAGTGACACTCCCAGTCGCGCACCGGACCGAAGATCTTCTCGCAGAAGAGGCCGTCTTTCTCGGGACGGAATGACCGGTAGTTGATCGTTTCGGGCTTCGTCACCTCGCCGTGCGAACGCTGCAGGATCATGTCGGACGATGCGAGGCTTATCGTGATCCGTGTAAAGTTCTTCTTCGCTTCTTTGTCGTGATGAAACAACGCCATGGGATTCCTCCAAACCTGTTATTGTGCCGGACCAGTGGTGGCGCCTTTGGTGGCGCCTGCGGCGCCATCTTCGACGCCGCACGCATGAGCCGCCGTGTATTAATCGAGCTTTACGTCGAGGCCAAGCCCCATAAGCTCGCGGATCAACACGTTGAACGATTCCGGAACGTTTGATTCCGGCAGGTTCTCCCCCTTGACGATCGCCTCGTACACCTTCGCGCGGCCGGAGACGTCGTCGCTCTTGACGGTGAGGATTTCCTGCAGGACGTGGGCTGCACCGTACCCTTCCAGGGCCCACACTTCCATCTCGCCGAACCGCTGGCCGNNCTTGTCGTCCACGAGGTGCGAGAGTTTGAGCATGTAAATGACGCCGACGGTGACCTCCTGGTCGAACTTCACGCCCGTACGGCCGTCGATAAGAACGGACCGCGAGCTTTCGTTCAACCCGGCCCGGCGGAGCTCGCCCTGGACATCTTCCCACGTCGCCCCGTCAAAGATCGGCGAGGCGAACTTGACGCCGAGCGCTTCCGCCGCCCAGCCCAGGGCGGTCTCGTACAGCTGTCCCAGGTTCATGCGCGAGGGGACCCCGAGCGGGTTCAGCACGATGTCGACCGGCGTGCCGTCGGGAAGGAACGGCATGTCCCCCTGCGGCACAATTCGCGAGACGACCCCCTTGTTGCCGTGACGCCCCGCCATCTTGTCGCCGACCGAGAGCTTACGCTTCTTCGCCACATATACCTTGGCAAGCTGCACCACCCCCGGGGGAAGTTCGTCGCCGAGCTGGATCTTGTTCTTCTCGTGGCGGAACTCCTCCTCGATGCCCGTCAGCTTGTCGAAGTAGTTCGTGAAGATCTTGTTGATGAGGCCATTCTTCTTCTTGTCGTCCACCCAGTCGGCGGCGAAGTCGAGTTTCTCAAGGTCATCGTAGCTGGCGAACGTGTCGGCGCGGAACTGCGTGCCAGCGCGGAACGCCATGTTCCCGTCCTTGTCGCGGACGCCGACCGACTTCTCTTCGTCGAGAAGCACGCCGAGCTTCCGCGCAAGCCGCTCGCGGAGGTCGACGACGATCTTCCGCCGCTGGCGGTCGAGCGCGTCGCTTCTGCGCTTGTCTTCCTTTTTCGATTCCGCGTCCTTCTTCTTCCGGCTGAAGAGCTTCGTCGCGATAACGACCCCCTTCATGCCCGGGGGCGCCTTTAGCGATGCGTCCTTCACGTCCCCCGCCTTCTCGCCGAATATCGCCTTGAGAAGCTTCTCTTCCGGCGTGGGGTCCGATTCCCCCTTCGGCGTGATTTTGCCGATCAGGATGTCCCCCTCCACGACTTCGGCGCCCACGCGGATGATGCCGTTTTCGTCAAGATCCTTCGTGGCCTCCTCGCTGACGTTCGGGATCTCCTTCGTCAGCTCCTCCTCGCCCCGCTTCGTGTCGCGTACCTGCAGTTCAAATTCCTCGATGTGGATCGAGGTGAATATGTCCTGCGAGACGATCTTCTCGCTCACGATGATCGCGTCCTCGAAGTTGAACCCGTTCCAGGGCATGAACGCCACGAGGACATTCCTCCCGAGCGCGAGCTCCCCCCCCTCCGTCGCCGAGCCGTCCGCAAGGACGTCGCCTTTCTTCACCTTGTCGCCCGGCTTGACGATCGCCTTCTGGTTGATGCACGTGTCCTGGTTCGTCCGGAAGAACTTCGTCAGCCGGTATTCCACGCGACGCTTGTCCTCGAACGAGATGAGGGCTTCGGTGCTGTTCTCGTCGATGTCGTAAATCACGACGATCCGGTTCGCGTCGACGTACTCGACGGTCCCGTTCCGCTCCGCCACGATGAGCGCGCGGGCGTCCCGCGCGATCTTCTCCTCCAGCCCGGTGCCGACAAGGGGCGCCTGCGGCCGCAGCAGCGGAACCGACTGCCGCTGCATGTTGGAGCCCATCANNGTTGGCGTCGTCGTGCTCGAGGAAAGGGATCAGTCCCGCCGCCGCGCTCACGATCTGATTGGGCGCCACGTCCATGTACTGGACCTCCTCGGGCTTGCAGACCGGGAAGTCCCCCTGGTAGCGCGCCTTCACCCTGTCGCTCTCGAATCCGCCGCGGCTGTCGATCGGGGCGTTCGCCTGCGCGATCGTGTGCACGTCCTCCTGTTCGGCCGTGAGAAACTCGATCTCGTCCTGCACCTTGCCGTTCTTGACCTTGCGGTACGGCGTTTCAATGAACCCGAACTCGTTGACGCGGGCGTGGATGCAGAGCGACGAGATGAGGCCGATGTTCGGCCCTTCGGGCGTCTCGATCGGGCAGAGGCGGCCGTAGTGCGTGTAGTGCACGTCGCGCACTTCAAACCCGGCACGCTCGCGCGTCAAGCCGCCCGGTCCCAGCGCGGACATGCGCCGCTTGTTCGTCAGCTCGGCCAGAGGATTGGTCTGGTCCATGAACTGCGAGAGCGGGTTCGTCCCGAAGAACGCGTTGATGACGCTCGAGATCGTCCGCGCGTTGACGAGATCCTGCGGGGTGAGGTTTTCGTTGTCGCGGATGTTCATCCGCTCGCGGATAGTGCGCGCCATGCGCGCGAGCCCGATGTTGAACTGCTGCGCGATCTGCTCCCCCACGGTCCGCACCCGGCGGTTCCCCAGGTGATCGATGTCGTCCACCGCGCGCTTCTTTTGCTGCAGCTCGATCAGGTAGTTGATTATCGCGACGATATCCTGCTTCGTCAGCGTCGTCGTCGTCACCGGGATGTCGAGGCCGAGCTTCCCGTTGATCCGATAGCGCCCGACGTCGCCGAGGTCATACCGCTTCTCATTGAAGAAGAGGCGGTCGATGAGCGTCTTCGCCGTCTCCAGGTCGGGCGCGTCCCCCGAGCGAAGCTGCTTGTAGATCGCCCCCAGCGCATCCTCCTCGGAACGGACGATGTCCTTGGAGATCGTCTTGGCGATCACCGATTCCTCGTTCCCCTGCTGGACGAGAAGGCGGAGCTTCCTGACGTTGGATTTCTTGATCCTCTTGAT
This sequence comes from Ignavibacteriota bacterium, assembly GCA_003157485.1. Lineage (GTDB taxonomy): Bacteria > Bacteroidota > Ignavibacteria > UBA10030 > UBA6906 > Fen-1273. The sequence continues at coordinate 3,191 of PMJQ01000045.1, read as the reverse complement.
GTGCTCTTCGGTGAGGGTCGAGTCCTTGGCGATGAAAATCTCCCCCGTCTTCTTGTCGACGACGTCGCTGCAGATGACGCGTCCCTCGTACTCCTTCAGGTCAACTTTGTTGACGTCGACCTCCTCCACAAGGTTGAAGAGCTGGAGGATCTCGTCGTCGGAGGAATAGCCCAGGGCGCGCAGGAGCGTCGTCACGGGAAACTTCTTCTTCCTGTCGATGTAGGCGTACATCACGTTGTTAATGTCGGTCGTGAACTCCACCCACGATCCGCGGAAGGGGATGATCCTGGCCGAATAGATCGGCGTCCCGTTCGGGTGCGTCGATTCGCTGAAGAACACGCCGGGCGAACGGTGGAGCTGGCTGACGACGACACGCTCCGCCCCGTTGATTATGAACGTCCCCCGATGGGTCATCGTGGGGAGGTTCCCCAGATAGACATCCTGCTCGATCGTGTTGACGTACGATTTCCCGTCCTCCGCCTTCTGGGACAGGCGAAGCTTCGCCTTGATCGGGACGGCGTACGTCAGACCGCGCTCTTCGCATTCCGGGACGGAATATTTCGGCTTCTCGACGTAGTACTCGACGAACTCCAGGAGGAAGTTCTCCCGCGCGTCGGTAATCGGGAAGTTCATTTTGAACACGGACTGGAGACCCTTGTTCCGCCTGCGCGCCGGGCCGCTGTCGGCCTGCAGGAAGCCGTCCCACGATTCGAGCTGGATGTTGAGAAGATCGGGTGCCTCGATGATTTCAGGGATCTTGCCGAACGAGATGCGCTTGCCTGTCTGATTCTTCAAGCGATCCACTCCTCAAAAGTGATGAATGAACGAACGCCCACCCACCGAAAAACAGAAAAGAGCAAGCCGATAATCGGGGCCGCCTGGGGCGGCCCGCTCTTATCGGCCTGCGTCAGCATGTCGGCGAGGGGCATGGGCAACCGGAAAACGTGCGACGAAAAGGACCGCCCCCGCGCAACACCGTGTCGCGGGGGTAACACGAGGGGACCTACTTCAGTTCCACCTTGGCGCCGGCCTCTTCGAGCTCCTTTTTCAGCTTTTCCGCGTCATCCTTGGAGATGCTCTCCTTCACGGGCTTCGGCGCGCCGTCCACAAGATCCTTCGCCTCTTTGAGACCCAGACCCGTCGCCGCGCGGACAACCTTGATGACGTTGATCTTCTGCGCTCCCGCTTCCTTCAGGAGGACGGTAAATTCCGTCTTCTCTTCCACGACGGGGGCGGCGGCGGCCGGCATCGCTCCGCCCATCATCATCGGGGCGGCGGCGGTAACGCCGAACTTATCTTCAAGGGCCTTCTTGAGTTCGACCGCTTCAAGAAGCGTCAGCTTTTCAATTTTTTCCACTATTTCGGCAACAGCAGACATGATGACTTCTCCTTATGATTGATCTCTTGTATTCTTGATTTCAAAACCGGGGTGCATCTCCCGCGCGTCAGGCGGCTTTCTTCTTTCCGATTTCGTCAACGATGCTCGCGATGTCGCGCAGAAGCGCATTGATGACTGTGGGGACTCCCGCGAGCGGGGCCTGCACGCTCCCCAGAACTCCCGCCATGATCTCCTTGCGCGACGGAAGCTTCGCGAGCTCCGCCAGCTTAGTCCCCTCGAAGACCTGGTGATCGAGCACGCAGACCTTCAGGGAGAGCTTGTTGTGCTTCTCCTTGAATTTCTGGATGATCTTCGCCGGGACGACGGCATCCTCGAAGGCGAACGCCACACCCGTGGGCCCGGCGAGCATGTCGAACATGCTGTCGTATCCGGTGACCTGCTCGAGCGCCTTCTGAATCAGCGTGTTCTTCACGACACGGTAATCGACCCCTGCTTTGGTAAACTCGCGGCGGAGTTCCGTCGCCTGTTCCACCGTGAGGCCCGAAAAGTCTGTGAAGAACATGCCGTGCGCCTTCCGGGCGGTCTCCGTCACCTCGGCCACGATCTGTTCTTTTTGTTCCCGTTTCATTCCTTGTTCCCACCTCCGTCGCTTGTGCGGCGCCTCAAGAGAGAAGCCCCGGTCGGCCGCCGCTGGAAAAGCGCGGACGCCGGGCAATGGACGCGCCGAGTGTCGTGTATGAGTGCGTAATAATCGTTAATGCGCCGCGACCTGGTTCTTGTCGACGGCCACCCCCGGCCCCATCGTGCTGGAGATGCTTATGCTCTTGATATAGGTCCCCTTCGCCGAAGGAGGCCTCAGGCGGACTACAGTATTGAGAAACGCGTGGATGTTCTCCGCAAGCTGCTTCGGCTCGAACTGCGCTTTCCCGACGCTCGCGTGGAGTATGCCGGACTTGTCGACGCGGAACTCGATCTTCCCCGCCTTCACCTCTTTGACTGCCTTCGCCACGTCGTTCGTCACCGTGCCGCTTTTCGGGTTCGGCATGAGGCCCCGGGGGCCGAGAACCTTCCCCAGCTTGCCGACTTCCCCCATGACGTCGGGGGTCGCGATGATGACGTCGATGTCCGCCCAGCCGGCCTGGATCTTCTGGATGTACTCGGCGAGACCCGCGTGCTCGGCGCCGGCCGTCTTCGCTTCCTCGTCACGAGGCGGGCGGGCGAGGACGAGAACCCTGACCACCCTCCCCGTACCGTGCGGGAGTGCGACGGTCCCGCGTATTGCCTGGTCGGCCTTCTTCGGATCGACGCCCAGCCTGACGGCGATATCGACTGACTCGTTGAACTTCGCCGTCGCGGTTTCCTTCACGCGGGCGACCGCATCGTCAATAGTGTAGAGCTTCTTCGGCTCCACTTTCGTCGACGCGGCTTTGAATCGTTTGCTCATTTTCATGAACGGACCTCTCTATAATAGTGGTAATGACGGGGCGCCCGGAGGGAGCCCCTTCCACGTGCATCGGCAGTGCTAGTCTTCGACGGTGATCCCCATGCTCCGTGCTGTCCCGGCAACCATCGACATGGCGGCTTCGACCGAATTGGCGTTCAGATCGGGCATTTTCATCTCGGCGATCTCCCGCACCTGCTTCTTCGTGACCTTCGCGACCTTGTTCCGGTTCGGTTCGGCGGACCCCTTCTCGATCTTGGCCGCGCGGGCCAGCAGGATCGCCGCCGGAGGCGTTTTCGTCACGAACGTGAACGACTTATCGGAGAAAACCGTGATCACGACGGGGATAATGAGCCCCGCCTGCGCCTGCGTCCGGGCGTTGAACTGTTTGCAGAATTCCATGATGTTGAC
>PMJQ01000206.1 GCA_003157485.1 Ignavibacteriota bacterium | reverse complement strand
TATGCGTGAACACGACGTTCCCCGTCTGTGCCGTGGTGTTCGCAGGTGTGAACGTGATGTAGAACGTCCTCGCCTGTGAGGGTTGGAGCGTGGCATTTGGAGGGTTCACCGTGAACGCCCCGTTGGTTGAAGTGACGCTCCCGATCACGAGCGCCACACCTCCGACATTGGTCACAACGACACTGTCCGTTTTGCTTCCCCCCAGAGCGACCGTGCCGAACGGGACGGCTCGGCGCGTCACGGTAAACCCCCCGGCTCCTCCCGTGCCGCTCACAGTGACTGTGTCGGGTGAACTCGATCCGGTGTGCAAGAAGACGATGTTCCCCGACTGGAAATTCGTATTTGTCGGGCTGAATGTGACGTAGAATGTCCTCGCCTGTGAAGGTTGCAGCGTGGCATTGAGCGGGTTCACCGTGAACGCCCCGTTGCTTGACGTTATGCTCCCGATAACGAGGGCCACCCCCCCGATGTTCGTTACAAGTACGCTGTCCAGCTTACTCCCGCCCAGAGGGACCGTACCGAACGGGACGGCGCGGCGTGTTACGCTGAACCCCCCGGTCCCTCCCGTACCGCTGACTGCGACGGTGTCGGGCGAACTGGACGCGTTATGGGTGAACACAACGTTCCCCGTCTGAGCCGTAGTGTTCACCGGTGTAAACGTAATGTAGAACTTGGCGCCCGCGGAGGCGGCGATCGAGGCCCCGGCTGGATTGACGGTGAACGCACCGTTGCTCGATGTGACGCCGCTGATCGTGAGCGTGGTCGGCCCGGCGTTCGTGACAATGATGCTATCTCTTGTGGGGACCGCCACCGGGACACTCCCGAATGCCACAGATCTCCGGTTGACGGAGAAACCTGTCCCCGTCCCGTTTACAGCGACCGTGTCCCGGGCCGTCGGTGCGTTGTGCACGAAAACAATATCACCGTTCTGGACGCCGTTGAGTGTCGGTGTAAACGTCATTCTGAACGTGCTCTTTCCCCCCGGCTGTATTATCCCGGCGGCCGGATTCACTGTAAATCGCGCGTTTGTCGACGTGACGCTGCTTATCACGAGCGCGGCGGTGCCGGTATTCGTAACGAACACGCTGTCGGACTTTCCTGCAGCGATGACAACGGATCCGAAGGGGACAGTTTTCCGGTTGACAGAGAACGCGGGCGCGGTCCCGGTACCCGACGCTGTCACCGTGTCCGGCGATGTCGGCCCGTCGTGTGTGAACACGATAAACGAGGTCTGTGCTCCGGCGGCCGCCGGAGCGAATGTTATGCCGAATTTCTTATTTGCATTGACCGGGATGGACGCGTTCACCGGACTGACTGTAAAGCGCGCATTGCTCGACCTGACGGAGCTTATCGTAAGTGTGGCTTTCCCTGTGTTCGTCACAGTCACGGTGTCGGTTTTCGTGCTGCCGACAGGGACGTTGCCGATCGAGTCCGTCTTCGAGTCTACGGAGAATGCGCCCCTGTTTGCGGCCGCGGCGAGATCCTCTTCCGCCCCTGGTCCAGGAGGAGAAAAGGAAACGCTGGAAATGACCTGCGGGGCGTCTTTACGGTTTTCCTGAGCGCGAGACGATAGGGGAGAAAGGAGAGAGGAGAAAACGATACCGATTGCCAGCAGAGTCTTCATGTGATCACCTGCTCCCCGAGTAGGAGATCAAGAGAGCGAAGAATGTCGCCATAACGCGCGCGACCGCCCTGATGCTCAATGGATAATGATAACTGATGGGGGGCGAAAGCGCAAGCGCGGGCGCAGTCCGCCGGGGGGCAGCATAAGACATAGCCGTAATGCTGCATTCGGTTGAAGAATCGCCAATCTCAGGGACTCCCGGCGAGTGATGTCCAGAGGAACCACGTGGAGGAGCCAGCAGGAAAGTCCTCTCACGACGGTCGCTCCTGGATGAAAAATATGGGGGTAAAGAGCCGACTGGGTCTACGGAAAGTGGGCGATGAACATGCCGGAATTCAATACTCTCAAGCAGCGAGCGGATCATTTGCCACAAAAAAAATCGCCCCAAGGGATGAAATCGGAATTAATCCTCCGGAAGCGTGTCAGGACGCGCAAGGTTGGGAGGCGTTGCAGACATCGATAACACTGCTCTTTGCCATTGTATCAGAAGCCCTCTGTGACCAGACACTGGATGCCGGGTGCGGGGATGACCTGCATCTCCAGCTCCAGTTCCAGCTCGCGCAACTGTGTCCACATGATCGAACGGTACCGCTCGGTCTCTTTTGCCATCTTGGGGACGACCGACCGGTAATTCCTTCAGGTTTCTCCGGAACATCGTTAAATACCGCTGTTCGTTCGTCGAGAGCGAACCCAGCTTCTTTCCGGTTTCGTTTTTCAGGTAGTCGATGTAAAGCCGCAGTTCGTTGATAAACAGGTTCGGCCGGTCGGAGACAGATATCAATTGGAGCCGCCCGTAGATGTGTCCCACCATCTCCTCCAGCGTGACAATGCGGGAAAAAAACGCCAGGTTGGGGCCGGGACAGACCGCGACTGCAGGAGAGTGGCAGGGGTCGTCCGTTGCGCTCCCGGCAAAAGGGGATGAGGCGAGATCCTCACAGAGGCATGACTTCTCCATCACCTTCTGAATCCGGAAATCGACCTCTTCCGCCGGCAGATCCATGCCCTGAAGCTGCTTGATCTTCAGCGACTGGTAGTGTCGCGATGCTGTGCAAATCGGTTCGCTCGTAAATTCGGTGTTGGAGACGAGATACTTTTTGGTGCACGGGCTTCCGGGTCTTCCTTCCCCGACCCGGCGGCGAATCAGGTCTTCGCTCGAGCTCCCCCTGAGATTGTTGAAAGCGANNGGCCCTCGTGGCTTCGTCGACGTTTGTCGCTTCGGGAACCAGAAGAAAGGGGGATCCCCATCCCGTTCCGTCCATTTCGAAATACTCAAAAAGGAACTCATCTTCCGCGGCCGTGCCGATCCCTCCCTGCACGGTGATGCGAACCGGCCGGGGGTTCGCAGGGGCAATTCCCCCTTTTGCCCGGAGCGCGGCGCAATAGTACGCATGCAATTCCGATGTCAGTGAATCCCTCTTCTCCTTGAATTCCTCCAGGATGGGCCCGAGCAACAGGCCGTCGGTTGCAAAGGCGTGTCCGCCGCAATTCAGGCCTGACTCTATGCGAATCTCCGAAACCCAGACCCCTTTTTTCGCCAGGATCTTCCCCTGGATCGAAGCAGACCTGTAATCGCTGACTTTCAATACCACTCTCTTCGGCGATGTACCGTCCGGACCCGGAAGAAACTCCGCGCAACGCTCCATGTAGTTGAACAGGCGCGGATTTAGCCCAGCGGAAAGTACGACGGACGAATCGAGCTCGCTCTGCACGAAGCCCCGGAGTGCGGAGACGGCGTCCGAGGAGTCAGGAAGCGGTTCCGACGAAGGCGTGGGGCGGTTCACCTTGTCGAGCTTCGTCATGATGTTCACATCGATCGCCCCCGGGACGATCCGGGATCGGAGTTGGTTTTCAAGGTGTGCACGCACAAAAGCATCGCGCGTCACCTCCCATCGCCGGTACACAGCCTTCAGGGGAGAGTGTTCAGCAAGCATCTCAAAGTACTTGACGATTTCGCTCCCCTTCTCGAACGGAGAGGCCTTGAGCTTTGTCATCTGCTCGCGGACGATCTGGTTCACGAGATTGAGGTAGGCGGTGATTCTCCGGGCGCGGTGATCTTCATCTTTCAGATTGATGGCCTTGTACGGCTTGCCGTAGAGGTTCGCGTAGTGCTCCCGCATCCGCTCAATGAGAATGTCGTCGACGATGGAAATCACAGAGGCAATGCCAAAGCGCGCAACCCGCAGGGGTGTGTCGATGGAAAAAGACAGTCCGAGAACCGGAATGTGAAACGAATGAACGCCTTGATTCTGCACGCGCCGCACTCCATGTTCTAATCAGACAACCCGGTCTTCATGACCCGCCGACAATCTTCCGCGCCGCTCTTCCTCTGAAAGAAAAAAAACCGAATCCAGTAAAGAATCAGGTTTTTGGTGCACCAACCCCGTCCCGAAGCCGGGACCGATTGATCAAGAGTCCGGCATTCGCAGCCCGGCACACACATAGAAAGGCCTGTTCGGCAGTGGGATGGCTGCGAACTGCCCTTGATTGTTCGAATATACTACAATTCTATGACACTTGCGCACATTTCATCCCTGCTGCCGGCCTGTTCTCCGGGTCGCAGTCCCCCCTGGAATCGAATCCGGCCTTGATATGCGGAAAGATGTGGATGGATCTCGTTCGGCGAGGTTTGTCGACTAAGCGAGCAGACCGTCGAGAATTGTGACCGCATCCTTCACGCATTCCACGCAGACCGTTGAATGCAGGTGAGACTCCTCATAGTGCCTCTTTCCTTCCACTGTCGTCAGGTCGCACCCCAGCAGCTCTCTGCATTCTGTCGTTGCGTGTCTCTCCTGAAATTCGCGCATAAAGTCGACGACAACCTGATACGTCTTCTCTTTGTCCCTGTCGGTCCGGCCGGCGTCCCTGCCATACTTCATCCCGATGACCATGATCCCGCCGGTGACGGCTCCGCACGTTTGCTGCCGGCGTCCCATCCCTGCGCCAAATCCGCATGCAATCCTGTATGCGGTCTTTTCGGGCAGGCCGCTCTCCTCCAGGAATGCCGCAACGACTGACTGCGCGCAATTGAAGCCATCCTCAAAAACGTTGATGGCCACTTCGGTCTTTTCCATCTGGAACTCCTTTCATATCCTTCGCCTGAGCGATTGTCGCCTCCACGGACAAACGTGATGACACA
>PMJQ01000199.1 GCA_003157485.1 Ignavibacteriota bacterium | reverse complement strand
GCAGACGTCGCCATCCCAGGCCCGTCAGGGGCAGCCCGGTCCGCCCCGGCAGGGACAGTCCGCCCCGCCCCGGCAGGGGCAGCAACAGCAGCGCGAAAGGGAACACCGTCGCCGCGGGAGCGTTCCACCCCGTGAACCGCAGGCCCGTGCGCCGCGCCCTCCGCGGACCCCGCGTNNCTCCTGCCCAGGCACCCGAGGCTCCGCCGCAGAGCCGGTGGGATCCAACGGAGTTCAGTGTCCCTCCGGAAGAAGGGAAGCTCCGGTTCCATGATCTCGACCTCTCGCCGGAAGTCATGCGCGCGATCCATGAGCTGGGGTTCCATTACTGCACGCCCATTCAGGCGGGAATACTCACAAAGACTCTTGCCGGGTTGGATGCGACCGGCCGCGCCCAGACGGGGACGGGAAAAACCGCAGCGTTCCTGATCACCATACTCACGCAGTTCGGCCGGACGCCCTCCCCCGAGCCCCGCAAGAAAGGGACGCCGCGCGCGCTCATACTCGCGCCGACCCGCGAGCTTGTCCTGCAAATTGAGAAAGATGCGAAGGGTCTCGGAAAATACACCCGCACAAAGACGATGGCGGTATTCGGCGGGATGGACTACGTGAAGCAGAAGAGGATGCTTACAGAAGGATCCATCGATATCGTGGCGGCGACCCCGGGCAGGCTGCTCGACTACAAGCGGAAAGGGGATATCGACCTGAGCCAGGTGGAGATTCTCGTGATTGACGAAGCGGACCGGATGCTCGACATGGGGTTCATCCCGGACGTCCGCAGGATCATCGAGAGCACGATGCCGAAGGGGAAGAGGCAGACGATGTTCTTCAGCGCGACTCTCACCCCCGAGGTCAACCGCCTTGCCATCGCCTGGACACGCGACGCGGTCCACATCGACGTTACCCCGCCGCAGGAGATGACGCTCGCGGCCATCGACCAGGTTGTGTACATCACGACGAACGCCGAGAAGTTCACGCTCCTCTACAATGTGATCACACAGTTCAATCTCGAGCGCGTCATGGTCTTTGCAAACAGGCGGGACGAAACGCAGACACTCAAAGACAGGCTGGCTGCCCACGGCATCAGCTGCGGGCTCCTCTCCGGAGACGTCTCCCAGGAACAGCGGGTCAAGACGTTGGAGGCGTTCCGCGGGGGTAAACTCAAGGTCCTCGTCGCGACCGACGTTGCCGCGCGCGGCCTCCACATCGAAGGGGTGAGTCACGTCGTCAATTATATGCTCCCCATGGACCCGCAGGACTACGTTCACCGCATCGGCCGGACCGGCCGTGCAGGGGCGACCGGGACGTCGGTCAGCTTTGCGACGGAGACTGAAGCGTACGAGATACCCGCGATCGAAGCGTTTATCGGCAGGTCGCTACGTGCGATCACGCCGGAGCCCGCTCTCCTTGCCGCGCCTCCGACGCCGTCCGCCATGCCGGTCCGGGAGCACAGGAAGCCCGCCGGGCGGAGCGGCCGCCCGGGAGGCGGACGTTCGGGCAGCGGACGTCCGGGGAACCGGGGACCCCGCAGAGGCGGCTCGGGGGGACGACGTCCGACGTGACGTGCCTCAAGTGCACTTCCCACGACGTTGCGCTCGGCTATGCGTACATGCTTCCCGTCGGTCGTGCGCTTGGCGCCTCAGCGCCAATATGTAATTGCAGATTCCTCCCTGCTCATTGGAGTGTCTACCGTTTGTTCCTCGGCCCGATCTCCGAGATACGGACAGGAGTAAACCCCAGTTTAGCCGCAGGTGAATTCGGGACAAGCCTGAAATCACCCTTCGCCGGAGCTCTCACGCCCGGATTTCCGTTCAGTATCAGGTTCCCTTTGAACGTCTGCGCCGCCCCGGTATCGCCATTGGGGAGTGCGACATACCCCTCTTTCATGTCTATGTCAAGATAATACGGGTCCCATCCCTTTTCCCCATCTTTCCTCCGCCGCAGGAGAACCGGATCTCCTATCACGTTCTCTTTGATCGTCACGACAGAGAGGTCGAACGCCAGGTAATCGTACACATCCATCCAGCGCCCCCCGTACGAGATATTCCGGGCGATCGTATTGTACTTCGGGACAGCGGGCGTGCTGTCCTCCATATGGAGCAGTCCCGGATATCGCGTGCTGTACGGCGGCTCGTCATAGTTCATGTCGTCCATCTCGGTGTACAGCAGCTTAGGGTCCCCTTCGAAATAGTACGAGGCCCAGCCGAGTCCGCGCGCGTCGACGTGAAGCGAGGGACTGCAATCGACGTATATATTCTCCTCTACGGTATTGTCCCTCCCTCCACCGATCATCGTCGCGCGCCCAGCCCTGTAAAACAAATTCCCCTTCACCGTAAAGCCGCTCGCCCAGTCGTCCAGATACACCGCCATCACACCGTGAAGTCCGGGTCCCTTCAGATCATGGAAATAATTGTACCGGATCACGTTTCCCTGCCAGGTCCAGTCGCGCCCGGTGTGTATCGCCCCAGCGTCCCCTGTCTCTTTCATAAGATCATGGAACTCGTTGTATTCGATGATGTTGTCGTTCCCCCGTATTGCGATCCCTTCGAAGGGAGAATCATGTATAAGGTTATGTGCGGCGCGATGGCCGACCCCTTCCATGACGACGGCATACTGGCCGGTCCGGAGCCACCTGCTGTAATCATATATTCTGTTGTCTTCTGCGTAGTGTCTCCCGGGCGTCAGCGTCTTCCTGTCTCCGCCTTTCATGAGAATCCCGCCGAGGCCGACGTCGTGTATCGTACTGTACACGATCCCGTGGTGAAACCCCCCTTCGATCGTCGCGGCATCTCCCCCGAGGTTCGCAAAAACACATCCTGACACAGTATTGTCATGGCCTCCCCTGATCCGTATCCCCTCCCGGCGTCCGTACGTGAATGTCATTCCTTCGATTCGTGTCCACGAGCAGGTGTCGAGCTCCACGAGCGGGCTTTCGAGCATCGAAACATCCGCCTCGTTGATCTCCGCGGGGGGCCAGAGATAGACCAGCCCGCGGGGCCGGTCGATGTACCACTCGCCCGGCGAGTCCAGCTCTTCGAGCACATTCAGGAAATAGAATCGCTGATTCTTCGTGTAGCCGTACCAGTGATGGGGAGGGCGGAGCATGATTTCCCGTCTGACGGTATCGATCGACTCTATCCGCTGGTACGAATCGCTCCAGTCGAACGTCCAGTATCCATGCACATATATGTCGTCGCTCAATCCCCAGCGCGAAGGCTCGTTCCCATCGTAGGTGATCCGTCCGTAGTGTCTCCCGGCGGGAACGCCGTCATACCGTTTCTCCCGCTCGAGCCCCTTATTGTACAGACTGTCCCCGCTCTGCGGCACGCCGGCGATGCGAAGCCACCCTTCATTCGGGTACCGGGCGACGGTCATCCTCTTTCCGTTGACGAA
>PMJQ01000111.1:19431-19827 GCA_003157485.1 Ignavibacteriota bacterium | reverse complement strand
CAGCCGGCTCCCCCTCGCGCGTGATTGTGGACATGACGGGATACAGGACCCCCGTCCTGACCGAGAACAGGGTGCGGGCCGTCGAGCGGCACGTCAGTGAACTTGTCGTCCCCGCGGGAACGGTGTGCACGTGGGGGGCGCGGGATGTGATGGCACAGAGAAAAATGAAGCTCACGTATGCAGGGAACAATCACTAGGAGGAATCACACAATGGCTCGAGGAGTTGCGCTGGGATTTGTNNGCAAACGTCGATTTCGTCAAACGGGTGGAAATCGGCGGCGCCTACGTGACGGCGCTCGTGCGCGGAGAGGTCGGGGCGGTCCGCTCCGCCGTCGAGGCGGGGGCGGAGGCTGCGGGGCGGGTCGGGGAGCTCGTCTGCACGAACGTCATTCCGTC
>PMJQ01000111.1:0-19423 GCA_003157485.1 Ignavibacteriota bacterium | reverse complement strand
ATACAGGCGGCGGACGCCGCGGTCAAGTCGGCGAACGTGAAACTCGCGAAATGGGTGAAGGTGGGGGGCGGCAGGGTCGGCATCATCGTCCGCGGCGATGTCGCCGCGGTCAAGGCCGCGGTGGAAGCGGGGGTTCAGGCGGCGAAAAACATCGGGACCGTGCAGTCGGAAGTCATCATCCCGCGCCCGTCGGAGAAGCTTCTGCCGAAATTCCCGCTCGATCCGATACGGGCGGAGAAGAAATCGTCGAAATAACTGAACGAGGGGTTCGGTGGAAATCACTGAGAATCAGATTCACGACCTGATCGAGCACGTTGTCCGTCAGGTCATGGAAAAGTCGGGAGGAACGGCTGTCGCGGCCCCCGCTTCCGGGAAGGGGGACTGGGGGGTGTTCGACGACATGAATGACGCCGTCGGGGCCGCCCATGAGGCGTTCCTCGCGTACAGGGAGCGGAGCAGGCAGTGCAGGAAGAAGATCACGGACGCCGTCCGGCAGATGACCCAGGACCACAAGGAGGAGCTCGCGCGGGAGACGGTGGCGGAGACAGGGATGGGGCGCGTGGATCACAAGATCGCGAAGCTCGACAACGCGGCGCGCAACAGCCCCGGCGTCGAGTTTCTTCAGCCGGAGGCATGGTCGGGGAAGAACGGCCTCGCGCTTGATGAATATGCTCCGTTCGGCGTCATCGGGAACATCACCCCGAGCACGCATCCCGCCCCGACGATGATAAACAACATCATCATCCAGCTCGCGGGGGGGAACGCGATCGCGTTCAACCCCCATCCGTCGGCCAAAAAGGTCAACGCAAAAGTGATTCGCCTTGCCAACAAGTATATGGTCGAAGCGGGGGCGCCGGCGAATCTCGTGACATGCGTCGCGGAGCCCACGATGGAAACCGCGAAGATCCTCTTCGGCCATCCGCGCGTGGAGCTCCTCTCCGTCACCGGGGGACCCGCCATGGTGGACCTGGCGATGACGTATCCCAAGAAGGTGATCGCCGCGGGCCCGGGGAATCCCCCGGCGCTCGTGGATGAGACTGCGGATCTGGCGCTCGCGGCGGCGGAAATCACNNATGAGGGAAATGGAGAAGGCGGGGAATGTCCGCCTGACGACGGCGCAGATGGATGCGCTGGGCGGCAAGGCGCTGCAGCTCTCCGGGAAACACTGGCTCATCGGCCGGGACTACGCGGGAAAAAGCGCGCAGGTCCTCGGCCGGGCGATCGGGATGAACATCGACGAGAACGTTCCTCTTCTCTTCGGCGAGACCGACCGGAGCCACCCCTGGGTCGTTGCGGAACAGATGACATGCTGCATCCCGGTCGTCCGCGTGAGGGATTTTGACGACGGCCTCGCGGCGTCTCTGGCTGCCGAGCACGGGTTCAAGCACACCGCGGGCATTTTCACGAAGAATATCGACCGGGCGACGCAGTTCACGAGAGCGCTCGACTGCGACGTCAACGTCATCAACGGCGGGACGCTGCGCGGCGACGGCGGGGATCTGGGGGAGGGGTATTTCTCCCATACGATTGCCACCCCAACCGGCGAGGGAATATGCACGCCGCGTGATTTTGTGCGGAAGCGCCGGATCATGACGCACGCAGCACTCAGGTTTGTCTAATCACATACGCGTCTCACGAAGGAGATACGAACATGGCAGGCAGGAACGCAATCGGGATTCTCGAGACAAAAGGATTCGCGCCGCTGGTCCTGGGCGCTGACGCGGCGGTCAAATCCGCAAACGTCGAGCTTGTCGAATGGCGCCAGGTGGGGAGCGGCTACGTGTCGTTCGTCGTCGAAGGGGATGTGGCGGCGGTGCGCTCCGCGATCGAAGCGGCGAACGAGGCCGCCTCCCGCGTGGGCGAAGTCATGTCGCAGCTTGTGATCCCGCGCCCCGATGATGCTCTTGAGGGGACTTTTAACCGGGGAGCGTGAGACGATGATATTCGCGAGGGTGATCGGGACTGTTGTCGCGTCGCAGAAGGACCCGAACCTGAACGGGAAGAAACTGCTCCTCTGCCGGGAAGCGGATCACGGAGGGAAGCCGTTGAAGTCGTACCACGTCGCGGTCGACGCCGTCCAGGCGGGCGAGGGAAATTTCGTCCTGCTCTCGTACGGTTCCGCGGCCCGCATGACCGAAGAGACGAAAAGCGCGCCGATCGATGCGGTCGTCATCGCGATAATCGACAGGGTGCAGATGACGCATCCTGCCGGGGGCGGTGCATGAAGCTCGGTGTCGTTATCGGCGTCGTCTGGGCGTCCCGCAAGGTCCCCGAGCTTGAAGGGTGCAGGCTCTATGTCGTCCAGCCTGTCTCCTCCGACGGGACCGCCGCGGACACGCCGCTCGTGGCTGCGGATCCGCAGCGACTCGCCGCTTCCGGGGACCGGGTTGTGTACGTGACGAGCACGGACGCGACGCAGGCGTTCCCGGGCGGCTATGCGCCCGTCAACGCAAGCATCGTGGAACTTGTCGAGGAGGTCTCCTGATGTTCCTCGCACGGGTCGTCCATGCCGTCGTCGCCGAACAGAAACACGATGCGTACCGGGGGAAGATCGTGTACGTCGTCCAGCCGGTTCGCCCGGACGGGACGGCCGACGGGGCGGAATGGGTGGCCGTCGATTATGTCGGCGCGGGGATCGGTGACCTCGTCGTGTGCGGGGGGGCGCCCGGCGTCGCAAGGAGCGTGTTTGACATCGATCTGGCCCCGATGCGAACGCTCATAATGGCGATCGTCGACTCCATGGAATTTCACGATCTGCCGGCGGGGCCCGTATGACGCTCGCCGCGATCGAGGCCAACGGGGTTGTCGGTGCGGGGGGGGCCGGGTTTCCCGCGCACGTCAAGCTCGCGAGCGCCCCCGATACGATTATCGTCAACGCCGCGGAGTGTGAGCCCCTGTTGCACAAGGACATGGAGGTGATCCTCCATCACTCCGATGAGGTTCTCAAAGGGCTCGAGGCCGCCATGCGGATCACCGGCGCCCGGGAAGCGATAATCGGGATCAAGGAGAAGCACGCGCGTGAAATCGAGCTCCTCCGTTCCCGGGTGAGCGCGGGGACCCGGGTCATGCCGATCGAGGACGTGTACCCTGCAGGCGACGAGGTTACGCTTATCTACATGACGACGGGGAGGGTCGTCATGCCCGGGGCGCTCCCCATCTCCGCGGGGTGCGTCGTGCAGAACGTGGAAACAATGTACAACATCGGCGTCGGCAGGCCTGTTGTCGAAAAGTTCCTCGCGGTGGCGGGCGCCGTGGAAAAGCCTGCGACGGTCCGCGTCCCTGTCGGGGTCTCCTTTGCGGAAGTCCTCTCACACTTCCGGATCACCGTGCCGGACTACGTGGTCCGGTCGGGCGGGTTGATGATGGGCGCCGTCGAGGACGATCTGCGCCGGACCGTCTCCAAGCGGACGGGCGCGCTCATTGTGCTTCCGGAGGATCACTACTGCGTGACGATGTACCGCCGGTTCACGACCGAACACGACACGGACAGGATCGCGAAAGCCGGGTGCGATCAGTGCTCGTTCTGCACGGAGCTCTGTCCGCGGTATCTCCTCGGACAGCCCGTGCGTCCCGAGACGGCGATGCGGAACCGGATGTTCACGCGTGAAGATCAGCCGATGATGTTTCCGGGAAACCTCTCCTGCTGCGAATGCAATCTCTGTACGATGTACGCATGCCCCGAGGGGCTCGATCCCCGGGGGGCGACCGTTATCGAAAAAAGGCTCGCGCGCGAGGCGAACCTCCGGCCTGCCGGTCCCGCCGCTCCCGTGCACCCGATGTACGACTACAGGAAAGTCCCGGCGCAAAAGCTGAAACAGCGCCTGGACGTGCTGAAATTTGCCGATGAAGGGCCTCTCACGGACCTGGGCCTTGATCCCGCATCGGTCCGGATCCCGCTCGATCAGCACGCGGGCGCCGCAGCACAACCGGTCGTGCGCACTGGGCAATCCGTGAAGAAATACGACCTCATCGCGAAGGCCGCGGGGAAGATCTCGAGCAACATCCACGCATCGATCGCCGGCACGGTGATGGAGATTGCGGCGGAAGCCATTCACATCGCGAGGGGATAATGGCATCGGGAAACGCGGTTGGCATTATCGAGCTCGGGAGCATTTACAAAGGGTATGAAGTCGAGGACGCGATTCTGAAGGCGGCGAACGTCGAGAAGGTCATCGCGCGGACGATCTGCTCGGGGAAATTCTTCATCGTCGTGCGCGGGAGTGTTGCGGACGTCGAAACCGCGGTCGCTGTAGCGGGACAGGTGGGGGGATTCGCTGTCGTCAACCTCGCGACGATCCCGAACGTCGATCCCCGGGTCTTCCCCGCGATCGCCGGCTGCACAGTGCTCGAGCCGGGGCTCGGGAAAAAAGTCGGGGCCCTTCTCATCATGGAGACCTTTTCCGTCGTCTCTGCGATAAAGGCCGCCGACATTGCGGTCAAGGAGGCGGAGCTTGATATCATCCGCGTGCACGTCGCCATGGCCGTCGGGGGGAAAGGCTTTGTCGTCATGACCGGCGACATCGGCGCCCTGGAATCCGCGGTCAAGCCTGCGGTCGAATACTGCAGGCAGGAGGGAATGCTCGCCGGCTACGCCATAATACGAAATCCTCACGAAGATGTCTTACGGGAACTACTGTAANNGCTGAACGACGACGAGATCCTGACGACGCCGCACGGGGTCAGCAAGGGGTTCATGACGACGGACATGATAATCAAGTGCGACCGCTCTGCGAAGGTCCTGTCCGGGAACAAAGAGTATCATCCGTCAAGCGAGCTCAAGATGCATCTTGACGTGTACAAAGAGCGTCCGGACATCCGTTCTGTCGTCCACGCGCACCCCCAGTACGCCACGAGCTTCGCCGTCGCAGGCATCCCGCTCAACAAGTGCGTGCTCCCGGAGGCGATCATCGTCATCGGCGCGGTCCCGATCGCGCCGTACGGGCTTCCGTCGACGATGGAGATCCCCGACCGCGCCCGGCCGTTCATCCGAACGTCGGACGCGATTCTGCTGGAGAACCACGGCGCGCTTACGCTCGGGACGAGCCTGCTGGACGCTTATCACAAGATGGAGACGCTCGAGCATACCGCGAGCATCGTCTGGAAGGCGATCCAGCTGGGAAACCTGAACGTGCTCCCCGGTGAGGAGAGGGACAGGCTGATGACGCTCCGCGAGAAATTCAATCTTCCGGGGCGCGTGACCGCCTGTGATGCCACGCCGATGCCGTCGAGCACGAGCGTTGCGTCCGGATCGGGGGAGCTCCCGGCGGGGATCGATGAAGCGACAATCAGGTCGATCGCCGAGCAGGTGATCGGCAGGCTCGGGGCCCGGTGAGATGAACATCCTTATCGCCAATCCCGGAAGCACGTCGTACAAATGCAAGCTGTATGAAGTTCCCGGCATGCGCGTCCTGTTCCAGGCGTCCGTCGAGAGGATAGGGGATGCGCAAGGGGGGTACACGTTCAGTTTCTCCTCCGGGGAACAGCACGCCTCGACGCTCCCCGTTCCCGACTACACAACCGCGGTGAACCTGACGCTGGAGACGATCGCCGAACGGTACCCGGTCGGGGAAGTTGCCGCCGTCGGGTTCAAGACCGTGCACGCAAAGGGGGTCACCGGGTGCGTCGAGCTCACGCCGGATGTGCTACGCGCGATGGAGGAATACCGGCTGCTCGCGCCGGTGCACACGGACGTCTATGTCACCGCAATTGCCGTGTTCAGGAATCTGCTGCCGGCCACGCCGCTCGTTGGGCTTTTCGAGACGTATTTTCACAGGGACATGCCGCCGGAAGCGTACCTGTACGGGATCCCCTGGGAGCTCTACGAAAAGCACGGTATCAGGAAATACGGATTTCACGGTGCGTCGCACAGGTTTATCGCGCTCCGGGCGAAAGAGCTGTTCGGCGCGTCAAAAGTCATATCGTGCCACCTGGGGGGGAGCTCGTCGGTCTGCGCGATAAAGGACGGCCGGTCCGTCGACACATCCATGGGAATGAGCCCCCAGAGCGGTCTGCTGAACGCAAAACGGGTCGGGGATCTCGATGCCTATGCGCTCCTGTATCTCATGGAGAACGAGCATCTCTCCGTGGCGGATGCCGGTAAGCTCCTCATGTCGAAGGGGGGGGTGTTCGGAATCGACGGGAGGAGCGGCGATCTCAGGGACGTTGAAACGGCGATGGCCGGGGGTGACCGCCGGGCGGCCCTCGCGTTCGGTGCGTTTGCATACGGGGTGAAACGGTACATCGGCGAGTATCTTGCGATACTGAACGGCGCGGACGTCATTGTCTTCACGGCGGGCGCGGGTCAGAACGGGATACTCCTCCGGAAAAAAATCGTCGGGGAGATGGAGAATCTGGGCGTCGTCCTTGACGATGCAAAAAACGCGGCGAATCCCCGGGAGGGGCTGATTTCCTCGGATTCCTCTCCGGTGAAGATCGCCGTGATTCCCACGAACGAAGAACTCGTGGTTGCCGGTGAGGTAAAGGACTTCCTGGACAGGCGGACGTCCGGGAAAAACTCAACACCTGGAACGGCGGCACGATGACGGCAGAGAAGCGGTTCATCGGATTCGATCTCGGCGCGGAAAGCGGCCGCTGCATTGTCGCGACGCTCCGGGACGGCCGGGTCTCGCTTGACGAGGTCCACCGGTTTGCGACGCACAATATCCGGTACGGCGGGAGCTTTCACTGGGACATCCTCGCGATAGTCAGGGAGATCGTCGAGGGACTGACGAAGGCGGCAAAGGCGTTCGGTCCGCACTTCGAAGCAATCGGCGTCGACACCTGGGGCGTCGACTACGTCCTGATCGACCCGGAAGGGCGTGTCCTCGGGTATCCCTACCATTACAGGGACGCGCGGACGGACGGGATGATGGCGAAGGCATTCGCGATCGTTCCGAAAGAGGAATTATACAGGACCGCGGGAATTCAGTTCCAGCCGTTCAACACGGTGTTCCAGCTTCTCGCGGAGTCCGAAAGGGAACTGAATCTGCTGAATATCGGCGGGACTGTCCTTCTCATGCCGGACTATCTGAATTATGTCCTCTCCGGGGTCAAAAAGGCGGAATTCACAATCGCCTCCACGACAAGTCTCGTGAATCCGCGGACGAGGGACTGGTCGTGGGACCTCATCGACAGATTCGGATTCCCGGGAAGCATATTTCCGCCGATCGTCGAGCCCGGGACACGTCTGGGCGCGATTCTTCCTTCGCTCGCGGCGGGAACGGGGATCGATCCCGCCACGGCCGTCTACGCGAGCGCGGGGCACGACACGGCCTCCGCCGTGGTCTCGGTTCCCGCCTGCGGCGCGAACTGGGCCTTTCTCAGCTCGGGCACCTGGTCGCTCATGGGCGTCGAGGTGACGTCGCCGCTCCTCACGGATGACGCGATGAATTTCAATTTTACAAATGAGGGGGGGATCCGNNCGATCTGAATGATCCGAGGTTCCTCAAGCCGGGCGATATGCCGCTCAAGATCGCCTCGTGTCTCCGTGAAACCGGGCAGGCGGCCCGGGAAGGGGAGGGGTTCGTCATACGCGTCGTCCTGGAGAGCCTCGCCTATACCTACCGGACGACGATCCGCGAGATCGAACAGGTCACGGGAGCGAAGATCGTGACGCTGCACGCCGTCGGAGGCGGAATTCAGAACGACCTGCTTGTCCAGTTCACCGCTGATGCGCTCGGCATCCCCGTTCTCGCAGGACCGGTCGAAGGGACGATCGTCGGCAATATCGGCGTGCTGGCGATCGCGTCCGGGGCCGTCGCCGATCTCCGGATGTGGCGGGAGGTTGTCGGCAGGTCGTTCAGCCTGAAGCGTTACCTCCCGGGGGAAATCGCGTACTTTGCCGGCCATGCCGCGGAGTACGAACGGTGCCTGAATCACGCGTAGCCCCGTTGCCGGAAGTATCAGAATTGCAGTCCACATTGAAAGAAATCATGTCACAAGCCGGCATTGAAAATCTTGTGCGTGAGTTCAGTATCAACGCTGAGCGGGCCGCTGCGACGGTTGAACGCGTGCAGGCGGACGCCGAATCGGTGCACCGNNGTCCGCCTGGGCGTCACGGAGGCGTTCTGCGGAGTCGCGAGCACGGGGTCGGTCTGTGTCTCCCTGACGGAGGGGCTTGCGGGACCGATAAGCATGCTGACCCGTAAGCACATCGTGCTCCTCGACGCACGGGCGATCGTCCCCCGCCCGCGGGATCTCTTCTCCCCCACCCAGGGTTCCGGGAAAGCCCCCGGGAACAGCAGCTGTTGCTTCACGTTCATCACCGGGCCGAGTGCAACAGCCGACATGGGGCCGCTTGTGCGCGGCGTCCACGGTCCCGGTCAGCTTCATATTATCCTCCTCGGATAGCCGCATGAAGACCGGGACAATTCACCCGAGAGACGTCGCCGACAAATCGCCGAAGGAAAACCTCGCCCGGGCCATCGATTTCGCCCTGGACATTGAAAGCGCCGCCGTCCGTCACAACACGCAGACATTCAATGCGAACCGATACGCGGCCATAGAGCGGCTGGACGACTACGAGGCGTTGAAAGACCGCGCACGGGCGATCAAGGAAGAGTCGATACGGAGGCTTCCTGAGCTCGTGGAAATACTCACGCGGACCGTACGCTCCCGCGGGGGGCATGTCGTGTATGCGCGGACGAAAGACGAGGCGTCGGTGTACGTGAGGGAGATTTGCAGGGCGCACGCGGTGAACCTCGCGGTGAAGGCCAAATCGATAACGTCCGAGGAGATAGAGCTGAACCGGGTGCTCGAGGCCGACGGCATCGAGGTCGCGGAATCCGATCTTGCCGAGTTCATACTCCAGATCTCAAAAGAGCAGCCGTCGCACATTGTCACCCCGGCGATTCACAGGAGCCGAGAAAGGATTTCGGAGCTCTTCAAGTCGCATTTCAGGACCGACAGGCCGCTCGACACCGGCGAAGAGCTGACGGAGTTTGCCCGTGATATACTGCGGCAGAAATTTCTCTCCGCCGACATCGGGATAAGCGGCGCCAATCTCGTATCCGCCGAAGAGGGGGCGCTCCTCCTTGTGGAGAGCGAGGGGAATATCCGCCTGACGACGACGCTCCCCGCGGTCCATGTCGCGGTTGTCGGGATCGAGAAGATCATCCCGAGCCGCGCCGAATTCGGGACGTTTATCGAGCTTCTCGCGGCGAGCGCGACCGGACAGTCTCTGACGAGCTACACGAACATACTGGAGCCGCCGATTCCGTCCCCCGTTCTCAATCTCAACGGGCGGACCGACGCCGCCAGGGAGTTTCATCTGGTCCTCGTGGACAACGGACGGATGAGGATGCGGGACGACCCTGGTCTCCGGGAGGCATTATATTGCATCCGTTGCAGCGCGTGCATGAACGTATGCGCGAATTTCCAGGCCGTAGGCGGGCACGCCTTCGGCGGGGAGTGCTACTCCGGGGGAATCGGCGGGGCATGGACCGTGGGGACCTCCGGCGACCTGATGAAGGGGAGGTTTGCGGAGCTCTGCACGGGGTGTTCACGGTGCGTGCCGAACTGTCCCGTGCGGATCGACATACCGCGGCTTAACACGACGATAAAGGAGCGGCTCATGCAGGCGGGGGAGCCTGCGCTCCAGAAGCAGTTCTTCGGGCATTTTTCGGCGATGGCAAGGTTCGCCTCTCTGCTCCCCGGGCTTTCAAACTGGTTTTCCAATCTCGGGATGAGCAGGAGTCTGCTCGAGCTCGTCTTCGGCGTCGACAGGCGGCGCGTCATCCCCCCGTTCGCGCGGAAGACACTCTCGCAGCAGTGCGCCGCCTCCGCCCGATCCGGCGCGACCCGCCCTGCAGGGGGGAAAGCGAGGAAGGTTGCGCTCTTCACGGACGTCTACACGCAGTACAACAATCCCCGCGTGGGTATGGCGGCGATAAGTCTTTTCGGCAAACTCGGAATATCTGTTGCGCCGACCCGTGTGATGGAGGACGGGCGGGCGGCACTCTCACAGGGGCTCGTGGAAACGGCCGCGCGAAGCGCCCGGAATGCCGCGGGACTTCTTGAAACGATTGTCGACGACGGATACGATCTCCTGTTCACGGAGCCGAGCGTACTGGCGATGGTCAGGCACGACTCCAGAGTACTCATCGGAAACGACGCGCTGTTCGAGAAGGTCCGGGCCCATTGTTTTGACCCCATCGAATATTTGAACAGGATGATCGATGCGGGGGAACTCGATATACAGCTCCTGAAGCCGTGTGCCGGCAGGGAGAAGGCGCCCCTGTTCTACCACGGTCATTGCCAGATGAAGTCTCTCGGGCTCGGCATGGACACCCCGAGACTTTTCCGGAGGCTGGATTTCATCGTTGATGTCTCCACCGTCGAGTGCTGCGGCATGGCCGGGAGCTTCGGGTACAAGAAGCAGTACTACGAACTCAGCAAGAATGTCGGGCGCGACCTGGGGAGTCAGATCGGGAAGAGACTCTCATCATCTCCGGGGACCGTCGTACTTGCGAGCGGGACTTCCTGCAGGGAGCAGATAGGGGCTGATTTCAAGGAGGGGGCGGTGCACCCGGTGGAATTTCTCGACAGTATACTGTAGAACTTCCGGCCTCCTCATTTATAGGAGATCTCTATCCTCCCGATCTGGCAGTTCGGTGCAAATGCGATCTTGAGGAATGTCCCCTCGGGCGGCAGTCCTGAGGCAGAATACCGTACCGCGGTGTACGCGCCGTATTCGTTCCTGTACGGTTCAAAGACCTGCCGTTCCAGCCTGAGGCCGGTCAGGCTGTCCGGGTTCCCCCCCCGGAAGAACGCCATCGCGGTATCCGCGTCGTGCGCGGTCGTGAACAAATCGACGCTGACCGATGTGATCCCCCCCGGCACTCTGTACAGTATGAACTCTCCCGTCTTTCCCCGGACCCTGCTTCTGTCTTCCTTCGCCTTTGAAGCGTCGATTGGCGGAACAAACTCCGGATCCCCCGATTTCCCGTACCACTTCGAACCGTCCGCAAGCTCGTCGATGAGCATCCTGTCTCCGGCGGTCACCGGGAGCGAGGGGTCCGACAGGTCGGAATATCCCGCTTCATTTTCGCCCCTGATCTCGTAGACATAGCGTTTGCCGGGCTGCGCCGTGGTGTCGCAGTAGAGCGGCCGGTACGCGACGTCGGCGTCCGTCGCTTTTGCGGCGATCACCTGCCAGAGCGTCTCTTCGTCCGACTTCCTCTCGATCAGGTAGGAGGAGGCTCCCGTCGAACCCTGCCATGAAATCTTATACGGCGAATCGACGGGGAGAAGTTTCGGCGCCGACGGTGGAAGAAGGGGCTCCGGGGTCTTCCCGTTGATCTCGTACGCCTTCTCGCGGAACATCTGCATGACGGCCTTCTCATCCCACGGTGCGCCGGACGCGAATCCGGGCCACCGGTACGCGTTTGTGTGGTAATAGAACCCGCCGTCCCTGTCGTGCGACCGGAGGCTCCATACCATGATCCCCGAAACCCCCTGCGCGATCACCGCATCGATGATCCGCCGCATCTCCTCCGTCGGGCGAAAGCCGAATTCGCCGACGAAGTACGGCTTCCTGTTCCTTGTCTTTTCCCGGGCCGCGGTGATGAGGGGTATTGTCACATCGGCAGGCGCGTAATAATGCGTCGACACGACGTCGATGCTCGGATCGTCGAGCGACTCGTCGCTGACGTCCCTGCTGTTCGTTCCTGCCATGACGATGTGATTCGTGTCGAGGCTCTTGATGTACGCGGCGATCTCCCTGGTCCATGAGTAGGGACATTGAAGCTCGTTCCCCGTCTCCCAGCCGAATATCGCCTTGTCATCCCGGAACGGGACCCCGGTGATCGTGTTCACCCTGTTGATTATGAACGCGACAGTCTTTTTGAAATCCGCGATAAGGAGCGTGTCCGTCCAGAATTCTTCCTTGCTCTTCCCCCGGAACGCCGCATATTCCTTCGGCCCTCCCCACCACCACCAGTTGTCGACAAGGGGAATGATGACGCGAACGCCGGTCTGGTTCGCAACCTGCAGAACCCGGTCGTACGCCCTGAACGCTTCCTCGTTGAAGACGCCGGGGCCCAGGATGTGCCGGACGATCCCGGAATCATCGATGGCCTTCCGGAGAGACGGAACGTACATCCGCGCGACTCTCCCCCCCGATTGCCGTATCGTCGTCAGTGCGTCGCGGATTTCGAACTCATCGGCGACACGCCACGGATTGGGCTGCGTGAATTGGTGGTTGTCTTCGATGTAATGGAGGTTCGGGATGTTGTACGAGACGAACCGGACGGTCTCGGTGCCGTCCATCAGCCTGTCGCCGCGCGCCTTCAGGAAGTTCTGAAACTGGGCTGAGGCCGGTCCCGCGGCGATAAGGAGTATCCCCGGCAGGAGCCGGAGGAGGTGCCTGCGCGTGAAAGTGTTCTTCTTCATCAGAGCCTGTCCGTTAATGTGCGCGGCATCGGGTTATCAATATGATAAAAGTTATCAAAAATATACGAACAATCCGCCCGAAAGTGCATTCTGGAATGACTTTTAGGCGGTTTCTCCTAGCACGGATCTTGGTAGGTCTCACTGTGAGCCGATCAGGCCGGAAATCCCGGCAGGACACAATGCGATGGACAAAGAGAGAGCAAATGCTATGCCCACAGAGATACTGGAAGAATTGCGTCAGGCGCTTGTTGACGGGATATTGAAGCGCTGGTATCCCCTCGTCGTCGACCATGAGTGCGGGGGATATTTCACGAACGTGACGTGCGACTGGACGCTCCCTCCGAAACAGGAGAAGATGATCGTCACGCAGGCCCGGCACGTCTGGACCGCGTCGAAGGTGGCGCAATTCACGGGTGAGACTGCGCTCTATCTGCCGATTGCGCGGCACGGCTATGAGTTCCTCCGTGATGTCATGTGGGACAGCGAATACGGCGGGTTCTATCAGATACGCGACAGGCGTGGAGGCCCCTCCGACGTAAAGGGATGGCGCGACGAGAAAAGGGCGTACGGGAACGCGTTCGCGATCTACGGGCTTGCCGCTCTGTACGCCCAGACGAAGGACCCGGAGGTGTTGGAGAGCGCGCGCCGGGCGTTCCACTGGGTTGAAGATCATGCGTATGATCCCCGGCATAAGGGATATTTCGAGTTCCTCACCCGCGAAGGGATACCGTTCGACAGAACGAGTTCGTATAAAACAATCGCCTCTGACGCCAACGAGCTCGGATTCAAGGACCAGAACTCTTCGATACACCTCCTCGAGGCCTACACGGAACTGTACCGGGAGTGGAAGGATCCGCTCCTCCGCGAGAGGCTTGCGGAGCTGCTGGAGCTCATCCGTGACACGATGGTGCACGAGCGCGGATATCTTCAGCTCTTCTTCCAGCCGGACTGGACCCCCGTCTCCTTCAGGGACGCCCCGGACGATGTCCGGAAGGCGAATTTCGGCCTCGATCACGTCTCGTTCGGCCACGACTACGAAACCGCGTTCCTGATGCTCGAGGCCTCGCACGCGCTCGGGCTGGAGAACGATGCGAAGACGCTTCACGTCGCCAGGAAAATGCTCGACCATGCGCTTGCCAACGGGTGGGAGCGGGGGGTCGGCGGGTTCTTTGACGGAGGATACTACCTGAACGGGAACGGTCGCTGCTCGATAATCCAGGCAACGAAGAACTGGTGGGCGCAGGCGGAGGGGCTTAACGCGCTGCTCCTCTTCTCGCGCATATTCCCGGAGTCGGAATACCGGTCCTATTTCCTCAAGCAGTGGGAATACGTGAAGAAGTACATCATCGATCACGAGAGGGGTGACTGGTTCGAAGGGGGGATCGACAAAGAGCCGCAGTTCGTCACCGGGCCCAGGAGCCACATCTGGAAATGCACGTACCACACCTCGCGCGCTCTCATGAACTGCATCGCCCTCCTGAGCTATGCCCGTTCTTCCCCGTGGGGAGAGGGGTTCGACGAGGCCCGGAAGGATATCACGGAGTTTGTGGGACACTGGCACAGCACTGCGGCAGAAACCGCCGCAGCGAAGTAAGTCGCGGACCTGAACGCCCGGCGGCTTACCTGAGGACGATCATCTTCTTTGTGGCCGCGAGGTTTGACCCCGTCAGAAGCCGGTAAAAATACACGCCGCTCCCGACCGGCGTCCCGCGGGAATCTCTTCCGTCCCACGTGATGCTCCTCTGCCTGGCGGGGACGTTCCCGCCGATGCGCCACGGAAATCCGTCGTGGTGCCCTTCCTGGAGCCAGTTCAATTCTTCGGGGTCGTCGCGGTCGTCGGAATTGACTGCGCCGAAAAGATCGCCGTTCCCTGCGTACGCAAGAGCGAACGCGTTCCGAATTCCCTCGCAGTTGAGTGTTGTTCGCTCTCTATATATAATCAAAGATCCGCACAGGAGGTTCCAATGGTATCAAGAATTCGAATGTGTGCCTTCGCTCTGTGGGCGATTCTCTTCGCTCTCCTGCTTTCCGTGCCTGTCTCGCTCTGCGGTCAGGGGAAAACGGGGGAATCCCGCGCGGGATGGCCGCATCTGAAATATGCGATCTACTTCACCCACGGGGAGATCGAGAAGCTTCTCGTGGACACCGCCTCGATGCGGGAGACGATGGAATACTTCGCGCCCGTGAAAGCGGAGAGGGTGTACCTGGAATGCACGAGCGACGGCGAGGTCAACGTCGGCGAGATGAAGGATCTTGCCGGCAGGTTCCGCGCACTGGGGTACAGGGTCTCGGGCGCCATTGTGCCGAACGTCCCCGGCGGCCCGATGTGCTATAACAATCCCGACCAGCTTGCGCAGCTTGAACGGCGTTCCCGCGCCGCGGCGCAGGTCTTCGATGAGATCATACTGGACGACTGGCTTTTCACGACATGCACGTGCGAGAAGTGCGTTGCGGGGCGTGGGAAATCCACCTGGGCTGACTACCGGACGAAACTGATTCTCGAGAAGTCAAAACAGTACATCATCGATCCGGCCCGGGCGGTGCACCCCGGGATAAAGATCATTATCAAGTATCCGAACTGGTACGAAGGCCACCGGGACAACGGGTATGACGTCCTGAACGAAACCCGCCAGTTCGACGCGATGGCCGTCGGGATCGAAACCCGGACGCGCGCGACGCACGATCAGCACATCCCGATCTACAGCGGATACGTGTTCCAGCGGTGGTGGCCGCTTGTCGATCCGGCGAAGTGGATCGGCTCATGGCTCGACAACTATACGATGACGGGGGAGGACAACGACTACGTCGCGCAGGTCTGGCAGGCCGTCCTGGCCCGCGCTCCCGAGATCATACTCTGGTCGGGGGGGAACCTGCACCACACGGGCCCCTTCAGCGACATCTACCCCCATTTTTGCGAGATGCTCCCCGCGTTCGACCGCGTGGCGGGAATGCTCTCCGGCGCCCCGCGCGGGGTGCCGATCTATCTCCCGTTCGGCTCCACGGGGGAGTACAACATATTCGGCTATCTCGGCATGGCGGGGATCCCGCTCGATCCGGTGGCGGACTTCCCGGCGGAGAGCAAGAGCGCGATATTCACGAAGCACTCGCTCAGGGACCCTGACGTTGCGGAGAAGATGCTCGGCCGGCTCCGCAAGGGCCTCGACGTATTCATGACATGGGACCTCTTCCGCGAGCTCGGGAACACCGAGTTTAAGAACACGCTCAACCTGAGGGGGACCTCCGGGAGCGTCTCCTCCTCCACGTTCAGGACCCGGTTCGGCTGGAGGGACGAGATCACGAAATCCGACAGGCCCTTCGCGTTTCCCCGTATCGAGACCACGACGTGGCCGTACGCGCGCGAAGTGGCGGTCGTCAGGGAAGACAACGATTTCGGTGTTCTCCTGAGCGTCAAATATCTGAACGGAACGATGTACGTCCTCAACATGCCGGAAAACAGCTACGACCTTCTGCGTCTTCCCCCTCCCGCGCTGAATATCATCCGGCGTGCTGTCGCCCCGGAGCTGGGGGTCCACCTTGAGGGACCCGGGGGGGTGGCTCTCTATCCGTCCGGTCAGGGGGAGTACGTCCTCTATAACATGACCGACGGAACCGCCCCGGTCTCTCTCCGTTTTGACGGAAACGTCTCCGCTGACGGATGGAAGGAGCTGGTTCACGGCAAGGCGCTGACGGTCACGCAGAGCAAGCCTCAGGGCCGGTTCCCCGTGCCGCCACGGGGCGACGTCGCTCTCACGCTCGGATCATTCGAAATCGCAATCGTTCAATCGCCAGACATGAAAGGGATACGATGAATCCGTTTCAGGAAATCAGAACAACCTCACGCGTTCTCGGCGCGCTCCTGGCCGGGGCGCTTCTCGCACTTTTCCTTGCGTCATGCGCTTCGCTCTTCCCGGGGGGGGAGCGGGACGACTTCATACGTGTGCGCGGTATGCAGTTCCTCCACAATGGGAAGCCCTACTACTTCGCCGGGACGAATCTCTGGTGGGGATGCTATCTCGGCTCCCCGGGGGACACCGGTGACCGGCCCCGGCTCCGGCGCGAGCTGGATTCGCTCCGGACCGACGGGATCGAAAATCTGAGGGTGCTTGCCGCCTCCGAGGAATCCTATCTCACCCGCTCGCTGCGCCCCGCGATCGAACGCGCCCCCGGAAATCTTGACGATTCACTCCTCCAGGGGCTGGATTACCTCCTCGCGGAGATGGGGAAGCGAAAGATGCATGCAGTTCTGTTCCTGAATAACTACTGGCAGTGGTCGGGGGGGATGTCCGCGTACAACGTGTGGGCCGACGGGGGGAAGGGGCCTGATCCCGATAACCCGGCGGAGGGTTATCCGGCGTTCATGGCGTTTTCCGCGACGTTCTACACGAATGTCAAGGCCGACTCGCTGTTCCGGGACTACGTCAGGACGATTGTCACAAGACGGAACACGGTCAACGGACGGCTGTACGCCGCCGACCCGACGATAATGGCGTGGCAGCTTGCCAACGAGCCACGGCCGGGGACGTTTGATGCGGAGAACAACCTCGTTCCCTTTTACCGGTGGATTGACGGGACGGCGGCATATATACACGGTCTCGACACGAACCACCTGGTGTCGACAGGAAGCGAAGGGGCGGTGGGTTTCCGCTGGTCCACGGACTATGCGTTCAGGACGCATGAATCGAAGTACATCGATTACGTCACGTTCCACGTCTGGCCGCTCAACTGGGGATGGTTCAACCCGATGAAGATCGATTCGACGCTTCTCTCCTCGGAAGAGAAGGCGGTCGATTACATCCGGACGCATCTCGGCGTGGCACGCAGTCTGAACAAGCCGGCCGTGATGGAGGAATTCGGGTTCCCGCGGGACAGCGCGAAGTGTTCACCGGAAAGCCCGATCACCGCGCGGGATGCGTACTACGCAAGGGTACTGGGGGTGCTGCAGGATTCGGCTGCGGCGGGTGCGCCGATCGCGGGATCCAACTTCTGGGGATGGGGCGGCTCGGCGCGCGGGAAAAATCCGGACGACGTCTGGCGCAAAGGGGACCCCTTCGTCGGCGATCCGCCGCAGGAGCCCCAGGGCTTCAATTCCGTGTTCCTTGCGGATACGTCGACCCGGCGGCTCCTGCGCGCGCACGCGCAGAGGATGATGAGCGTCGGCCTGAACGATTCCCCCTCCGGCGCGGGGACGCGCTGAGCAGGATCCCCGGCGTCCGGAGCGTCGCATTACAAGCGGACAGTCATCCGCTTCCCCCGGTACTCGATGCGTGTATCGGGGGAGGCGGTGAGTCCCGCCCCCGTCCCGTGCCCCTCTCGCACGAGAACAACCGTGAAGTCTCTCGAAGCCGGTGACCCCGGGTAGCTCCCCTTCTGAGCGCCGATTGTCAGCGTCCGGCGGGCCTCGTCCCAGTGGAGTGGTATCACCGCATACATTCCCTTCTCATAGTCATACGTGTCTCCCGCATCGTCGTACAGTGCGAAATCCGCGTCCGCGCCCGGGTACACCCGGAGCTCCGTAGGGGCGCCGGTTGTCTCTGCCGCGTACTGTATGTCCGGCCCCAGCGGCAGTATCGAACCGGAGGGAACAAAGAGCGGGAGATGAGCCAAAGGAGCATCGGCGCGTATCGCTTTCCCCCCTTTTTCCTCATTGCCCGTCCAGAAATCATACCATGACGCGCCGCGCGGGAGATAGACCCCCGCCGTTCCCGGTTCCTCCGGCGGATCATCCGGCGGGAGCCAGTTGAGTTTCAGAAGCGCGTTGTTCGCCCTGAATTGTCTGTGCTCGAGCCGGAACGGATGCTTCGTCCCCGGGGCCAGATCCGCCGTGCATGAAAACGTCCCCCGGTCTCTGTTTTCGGGTTTGTCGATGACGATCCTGTCGTCGAGCCGGAGCGTGATGCCCCCGTCTGTGATGATGTAGAACGTCGTGGGTCCCGTGCGCGCGCCCGTCATGATCTCGCCGGTTATCCGGAGCGAGTACGCGGTGTCCAGGCCGGTCGGGAGACACCCGGTCCAGCTTATCTGGCTCACATCGGTCTTGCGCGTGAGGACCAGGCTGTCGAACGACGTGCCCCGGTATACCTGGAGCTCGCAGCCGTGCTCCGTTCCGTCGGCGGAAGAGAAATGCCCGGGAGTGATGTCCACCCCCCTGTAAAGCGGGATGTGCCACATGGGGCGCGTCACGGGGCAGACCATGAGCGATGATCCGAACATGTACTGATTGGCGATCGGGTAGACGTTCCTGTCGCCGGGGAACGCCATCGGAAGTCCGCGGATGAACGAATAGCCCTCGTGCGTGACCCGCCATGCGGTGGAATAGATGTACGGCATGAGCCTGTACCGGAGCCTGTCGCTCGATGCCAGCGCATCGTACGCCGGATCGCCTGGCTCGCCGAACCGCCAGATCTCGCGGGGGATGTTCGTCCCGTGAGCCCGGAATATGGGGGAGAAAGCGCCGAACTGGAACCAGCGGACGTACAGCTCCCTGTATGCCGGGTCGGCGAGCCCCCCGGGGAAATGGATGTTCGTGATAAACGCACCGATATCGTGACTCCAGTACGGAATGCCCGACATCGAGAAGTTGATCCCGGCGGCGATCTGGACGCGCAGATCGTCCCACGTGGCAAACGTATCTCCGGACCACGTTGCTGCGCCGTAGCGCTGCTGCCCGGCAAATGACGATCGTGTGAGTATGAACACCCGCTTCCTGTCCGTGGCGAGCCGGTGGTTCTCATACACCGCCCGTGTCGTCATGAGCGAATACGGCGTGAGATACCGTGCAAAGCTCCCGAGAGCGTTCTTCCCCGCTTCCTTGAGGGATATTTCCGTGATATACCGGTCGTCGCTGCACCGGAACTCCGGCTCTGTCGCGTCCATCCAGTATGCGTCGACCCCGTTGTCGAAGAGCCCACGCTTCACGTACTTCCAGTAGAGCTCCCTCGCCGCGGGGCTGTACGCGTCGTACACTTTCCCGCCGTTCCAATGCATGACGGGATAGAGGAATTTCCGCGCATCCATATCCCTGTAGATCGCCGTC
>PMJQ01000228.1 GCA_003157485.1 Ignavibacteriota bacterium | reverse complement strand
TTCATCACCCATCCGTTGGAGAAGACGACGTTGGAGACGTCACCGACCCGTTCCTCTCCCTGCGGGGCGATGAAATAGCCTGCGGGGCGGGCGATGACCCTGTACGGGACCTTGAGGTCGCAGAGGAACATGTAGAGAACGTACCGGAGTCCGGCGGCGGTGTTGCGCACGCCGTGCGCCAGGTGGAGCCATCCCTCGGCGGTCTTGAGCGGCGCCGGTCCGAGCCCGTTCTTCACCTCTTTGATCGTGTGATAGGCGCGGTCGTCGACGATGATCTCGCTGTTGATCTTCGCGTGTTCGATGGAATCGGACAGCCCCCATCCGATCCCCCCGCCCGACCCGGCTTCGATGAACCCGTCCTGGGGGCGCGTATAGAACGCATACTTCTTCTGGACGAATTCCGGGTGAAGGACGACGTTGCGCTGCTGCGCGGAGCCCGTCACGAGATCGGGGAGCCGCTCCCAGTTCACCAGGTCCTTCGTCCGCGCGATGCCGCACTGGGCGATGGCGGAGGAGAGGTCCGTCCGGGAAGCGGAGGGGTCTTTCCTCTCGGTGCAGAAGAGCCCGTAGATCCATCCGTCCTCATGACGGACGAGCCGCATGTCGTACACGTTGATGTCCGGATCGCCGGTCTCCGGCATGACGACAGGGTAGTTCCAGAACCGGAAGTGGTCGATGCCGTTCGGCGATTCGGCGACCGCGAAGAAGGACTTCCTGTCGTTCCCCTCGACGCGGACCATGAGGAGGATCTTCCCTTTGTGCTCGATTGCCCCGGCGTTGAACGCGGCGTTGACACCGATCCTCTCCACGAGGTGCGGATTTGAGGAATGCTGGAGGTCGTACCGCCAGAAGAGGGGCGTGTGTGCCGCCATGACGACAGGATGGACGTACCTGTCGAAAAGCCCGTTCCCTCCGGGCGCCTTCCTGTTCGGGCGAGCGATGAGCCTCCGGTGTTCTGCGTTCAGTGCTGCGAGCTTTCGTGTGAATTGTGCGCGTGTCATGAGTGTGCTCCCGCGGCGGCCAGGGGGGCGGCCGGTCTCGCCCGGACATCTCCCCTGGCGGCGATTTCGTCGTCAACGTCGGAAATCTCGTCGAGTTTGTTCCACCAGTTGAATTTGAGTATCAATGACGTTACGGCAAGGACGCCCAGCGTGACGAGCATCGATNNGCGAGGACGGGACCCCAGAACCCCCAGGGCTTCACGCGTGTGTAAAAATCGATGAGGACGTCGTCCGGCTCCGGCTCCGTCAGGTAGCTTCCCGCCACGCACCCGATCAGGGAGACGCCGAGGACGTACGGGAACGCGGCGAGCGCGGCGACGGACGGGATGAACGCTGCGATGACGAACGCCGAGCCGATCCCGGCGACCATCCCCCAGAAATAGCCGTAGCCGTTTAATCGCCACCAGTACCACTTCAGCACGTTCGCGGCGGTATAACCGGGCCACAGTGCGTTGACGATCCAGAGCATCACCTCGTTGATCGAGCCCACGATCATGCCGATCCCGAATCCGAGAAGGACGAAGACGACGGACACGATGTAGCTCATCCGGACGTATTTTTTCGGTTTGTCGTCCGGGTTGATGAACCGCTTGTAGATATCGTTGACGATGTAGGCGGGGGCCGCGTTGATCGTCGCCGCGTAGTTCGACATGAACGCCGCGATCAGTCCCGCAAGTATCAGCCCCACCCATCCGACCGGGATCAGGTTCTTGAGCGCGTAGGGGAGGACCATCTCGAAATCGATCCCGGGCCCCATGGCTTTCAGCTGGGGACTGAAGAACGCGAGCGCAAGGACCGTGAGCCCCGCGATCATCATGTACCGGGGAAAGAAGAGCGCGACGTTGACGAAAAAGCTCATCTTCGACGCGTCTTTCGGGGACCGCGTCGCCAGGACCCGCTGCATGTCGTAGTTGGGGGCGGGACCGGCGGCGCTCACGAGCACCCCCTTGAAGACCATGAGCATGAAGAAGATGGAGAAGAGGCTGTACCCGTCCGCCTGGATCTTCGTGTTCACCGCGTCGATGAGCCCCGTCCAGTTCAGGTTCAGGTTCCAACCGAAGAAGATCTCCTTCCATCCGGCCGGGATCACGGCGTTGAGCATGGCGGGGGTGACGGCGTTCATCGCGATGATCCCCACTGCGAGAGAGGCGACCGTCAGGACGATGAACTGGAGGAACTCCGTGATGACGACGCTCATCATCCCTCCCTTCACCGCGTAGATCGCCGTGAAGCTCATCAGTATGATCGCGTACGTGTTGGCGGACAGGTCCCACGGAAGGAATATCTTCGCGAACTTCCCGATCCCCTGGAAGGCGTACGCGAGGAATCCGACGACGCTGACGAGCGCGAATATCACGACGATGATGTGGGAGAGCTGGGCCCCCGTGCGCGTCCCGAACCGCGTCTTGATCCATTCCGCTCCCGTCATCACCCTGGAACGCCTCAGCCAGATTGACAGGTACACCATGAGGAATATCTGGTTGAACACGGGCCACACCCAGGGGAGCCACACGCTCTTCAGCCCGTAGACGAACAGGACGTAGACAAGCCACATGGTCCCGGTGATGTCGAACATCCCGGAGGCATTGGAAACGCCGAGCATCCACCAGGGGAGGGAGTTCGAGCTGAGGAAATACGAATTGATGTCTTTGATCGCCCTGCGCGAAACGAGAAATCCGAGCACGACAACGGCACCGAAATATGCAACGATGATGCCGATATCGATGACGTCAATTTTCAAGGGATTGTCCTGAATATCGCAGCGGGAGGTCTTGTACCCGTTCCCTTCACATATGGTGCCATATCGGTCTCACGTGTTGAATCGGTTTTTTCCTGAAATCTGGAGAAAAACCGCTTCTCCGAATTATCAAAACGATAAAGGGTTATGGAATTGATAACCGCGCCGGCGCGTTGGATCAGGCCTGGCTACCGGAGGACAATCACCTTCATTGTCTGCTGGAATTGTCTTCCGGGCGCCACTGTGGAGGCGGCCTCCATTCGGCAGAAGTAGACCCCCGATGCTGCCGCGGCGTTCCACACGACGGAATGGTATCCGGCGTCAAGCTCTCCGTTGACAAGCTCCGCCACCCTCTGCCCGATCACGTTGTAGATGCTGATGGCCACCCGGCTCTGTACCGGGAGAGCGAATGCGATCGTCGTCGAGGGATTGAACGGGTTCGGGTAATTTTGCATGAGCGCAAACCGGTCGGGGAGCCCGGTTCCCCCCGGCGCGACGGAAAGCGGATTTGTGGTCCCGTACACCTCGAACTCGCGTATTGCAAATCCGGTGGCGCTGGAGTCGCGCGTGTCAAGATACAGCGCGACGAACATGGCTGCCTGGTTGATGCTGTCGATGATCGACGTCCCTCCGGTGGTGCTCGTCCCGGCGCGCGGGACTGACCAGTTGCTGTTGTCGGAGGAAACCGAGAGTCGGTAGGCCGTCGCAAAGTTTCCGCCCCAACGCACGATGGCCCTCTTCACGATGTAGCTCTGACCGAGGTAGCAGACAATCCACTGATTGTTCGCGGGGATGCTCGCCCACTGCGTCGTCGTGTCGCCGTCCGTCATGTTGAGCCCACTTGCAAACGCGGGGATTGTGCTGTTCGAAGAGACGTCGACGTATTTCGTGAGCGCCCTGTTGATCTGATCCTGTGAGACCACCGTCACGAGGATCGAAGACGTATCTCTGACCGACCCGGCGGCGATGAGCCTGTATGTCCGGGTGGAGGCGGGATGGATCAGCATCGAGTCGACCCGCTTGACTGCGGAGTCATTCAGCGTGACGACGGAGTTGTGGGAGACATCCCACCTGAAGAGGACGGGGTCGCCGGTGCCGATTCTCGTGGCGGAAGTTCCGAACGAGATGATCCTCCCGCTGGGATAGACCGAGACGGTGACTGTCGTCGTATCGGTGATCCCGCCCGATGCGATGAGGCGGTAGGGGGTGGTGACATTCGGGGAGACGGTCATTGTTCCCCGGACCGGGACGCTGCTTCCGTTGATCGCCGCCGCGGTCCCGAGCGCGGTCTTCCAGTCCAGTACGCTTGTCTCCCCGCTGTCGATAAGCGAAGGTCGGGCGGTGAACGAATACACGCTCCCCGCGACCGGAGCGGGATCGATGTCTTCGGGGTACCGTGAAAAGAGTTCCTGCGTCAGCGCAAGCGTGTTTGCCTGAAGCACCGGCTGTGAATGGCCGCTCGCGCCGCTGTACCATCCCCAGGAAAGCCCGCCCGCGTACCCGTTGGCGTACAGCGTATCGTAGAGCGCGGTGTAGGGGAGCGCGAGCGTCTGTTCGGGGAAGAATTCGGCGATCACAAGGGGTTTGGTGAGCTGCCATGAGGAGTACGGGTGGACGAACGGGGAGATCGGCGTGCTCTGCCACGTATAATAGTGGTCAGTGTAGAAATCAAGCGTCCCCTGGGGGTCTCCCCCCGCCGCGACGAGCCTGTCGTCCCTGTAGTAGTTCAGGTTCGGGCCCGCGGCGAACTTCCTGATCAGGTCTTCCGCCGTCATTCTGAACCCGTACCGCACGTAGAACTGCTCCTCGATCTGAGACTTTTCCGCCGCGGTGAGCGCCGCAAGACGCGTCTGGAGATCGCCGCTCTTGGCCAGACCGTTGACGTCGGTTTCCGCGGTCAGCGCCCATGCGCCCGTCGTGACCTTTGCCGAAGGGTCTTCCCTGTGGATTGCCCCCGCGCACCGGTTGACGAACATCTGTATGTCCGCCATCGGGACGTGGTACGTCGTGCTCCATCCGAACTCGTTGCTCATCCCCTCTGCCTCGTTGAATATCTCCCAGCCGATGATCCCCGGGTTACCTTTCAGGCTGTCCACCATCGGGATGAGCGCATTGTTGATGTAGTACATCGTATGTGCTGTGTCCGTCAGCATGAGCTGTGACCTGTTTGTCACGAGCCTCGCGAGCGACGTGTCCATCATGTCGAACGACCAGAGGGAAAGCAGGAGCCCGATTTTCCTCTGCCATGCCATGTTGAGTATGAGCTTCAGGTCCGCGATCGCATGGACGCCGGGCCCGATCACGGCTCCCCCGGTGTTGAATTGCGGCGTGCTCCCGCCGGTCGTGTGAAGCCAGAACCGGAGCGCGTTCCCCCCGTGCGCATGGATGGAGTCGAACACGGTCCTGAACGACGCGGTGTCGACGGGGTTCGGCCCGAGGTCACCGGCGAAGTTGACCCACGCGATGTTCGACCCGTTGAGAAAGAGCTGCTGGTTGTTGAAGACTATGCGTGACTGGGCGC
>PMJQ01000201.1 GCA_003157485.1 Ignavibacteriota bacterium | reverse complement strand
ATGGACGGGCAGGAGGTCAGCATCACGCACGCGAACTGGCTCCCGCAGTTCCAGCTCCCCGACCTCTTCTATGATTACCTGAACTTCAGGATGCATATCGACGGCATCGGAGGAACGATCGGCGCGGCCGTCACGTACCTGAACCTTGGAGAGTTCACGCTGACAAATTCTTCGGGCCCGACCCCGATAGGCACGTTCAAGTCGTACGAGTACGCCGTCACGGTAGGGTATGCAACAAAAGCGTACGATGATCTCGGCATCGGGCTCAACCTCCGGTTCATTCACAGCGCGCTCTCGCCTATCGGCACCGAGTCCGAGAAAGGGAACGGGATCGCATCGACCGTCGCCGTCGACCTGGCGTTCATGTACAAGCCCGACCGGTTCCAGGTCCCGCTCCTGGGCGATCTGGGGAAGAAGCTCACGATGGGAGTGAACCTGACGAATCTGGGGCCCAAGGTCACGTACGTCGACGCGGCGCAGGCCGATCCCCTGCCGACGGATCTCCGTGTCGGGTTGGGGTACAAGATCCTCAATGACGACTTCAACAGCATGACCGCCTCGCTTGACTTTACGCGTCTCCTTGTACGCCGGTACAATGACGGAACGTCCGATGCGCTCCCGAAGTCGCTCTTCACGGCGTGGGGGGACGGCGGACTCAAGCAGGTCGATGTGTGCGGCGGGATCGAATACTGGTACGGCGCCCCGCGTCTTCTCGCCCTCCGCGTCGGTTACTTCTATGAGAACCCGAACTACGGGGCACGGAAGTTCCTGACATTTGGCGCAGGCATCCGCTACGATATCTACGGGTTTGACTTCAGCTACATTTCTGCGTCCCAGGATGAACCGCTGTCGGACACGATCCGGTTTTCGCTCCTGATCGCATGGGGCGGTAATTAACGGCTCCCTCCGGCCGCGCGCGCGCGGCCGGAGGGGGAGATGGTCCCTCTCATTTTGACTTGGTTGCGTTCCTTCATGCGTCCGAAGCTTCTCTTCGTTCTCACGCTTGCATTCACCGTCGCCGCATCCGGCCAGCATTTCAACCACCCCCTTTCGGGATCACGGGGGGACGCACGCAGGGTTGCGCGCGCGCTCGTTGCCACGGACTCCGTACGCGTGCTGGCGGTGATGGTGCAGTTCCAGAAAGACAATGATCAGTCGAAGGAAGGGAACGGGCAGTTCGAGCTGACTGCGCCGTCGGCCCCGTTGCTCGACGCCCCGCCGCGGGACAGCGCGTATTTCGCCGGCCATCTCGCGTTCGCAGCGGATTATTTCCGGAAGGTATCAAAGGGGAAGACGACGGTCCGCTGGACGCTTCTGGGCGCGGTCGTCACGCTTCCGGGAGTCATGGCAGATTACTCTCCGGGAGCGGGTGAGTCCAATATCCGGCTGGCGAACCTCGCGCGCGATGCATGGAGGAATGTCGACTCCTCGGGGCGTGTGAGCGATTTTTCCCGTTATGATTGCTTCATCGTTTTCCACGCCGGGGTGGGTCACGACGTCGATCTCGTGAGCACGCTGGGATACGACGCCGCGCCGCATGACATACCGTCGCTGTACCTCGGTCCCGCCGCCCTCACCGGGCTTCTCGGGGGAGGGATACCCGTCAATGGTGGTGCGCGCGTGATCACCAACACGGTCATCATGCCCGAGACCGAAAACCGGACGCTCCCGACGGCCACGGGAACCGTTCCTCTCACGCTGGGGATCAACGGACTCCTCTGCGCTTCGCTTGGCAGTTACCTCGGTCTCCCGGATCTCTTCGACACGCAGAGCGGGGCGTCCGGAATCGGACGTTTCGGACTTATGGACGGACAGTCCATCTTCAGCTTCAGCGGTGCATTCCCTCCCGCACCGTCCGCATGGGAGAGGTACTGGCTTGGATGGCTGACGCCGGTTGCGGTCCCGGCCGGAACGACGGCACTCAGTCTCCCCGCCGCGGCGCTTGCGGACACGGTGTACAGGGTCCCCATCTCCGATGCCGAGTATTTCCTCGTGGAAAACAGGAGCCGGGATCCCTTCCGCACGGGGCAGACGATCACGTCGCTCTACGGAGGCGTGACAAGCACGCGGCATTACGCACGCGACACGGCCGGCTTCACGTTCGACGACATTTCGGCGCTCACAGGGACGATCACGGACGTCGACGTCCCCGACTGGAGCCTCCCGGGAGGTGTCGATGTCGACGGGACGTTTTACGACGGCGGAGTGCTCATCTGGCATATCGATGAATCGGTGATCAACGCAAATCTCGGTACCAATGGGGTGAACGCCGACTCGAGCCACCGCGGTGTGAATCTTGAAGAAGCGGACGGCTCCCAGGATATCGGCCACACATACGACGTCACATCGCCGGGATCCGGCAGCGAGTCGGGGACTGCGCTGGATTTCTGGTTCAGCGGGAACTCGTCGCAGGTGAACAAAAATGAATTCTCCTCGACGACGTTCCCCAATTCGAACAGCAACCTGGGGGCGCTGAGTCATGTCACGATACACAACTTCAGCGCGCGCGCCCCGCGCATGACCGCGCAGGTGATCCGTGGCGATGCCGTCGGGCCGATCCAGGGGTATCCGAAGCAGTCGGGAGAATCGATCGACTGGAAATTGGTCATAGCTCCGCCTCCCCTGTCACCGGCATTCGTCGTCGGCACGACGGGGATCCCCCTCCCCAGGGAAACCGTATCGGGGACTCTGCTTCCCACGCCAGTATCCGGAAAGCTCTTCATGTTTCCTCCTGATTCCTCGGGCCGCGTGACGCCCTTCCGTTCGTCTGGCGTGGTGGCGCTCTCGGGCGGAGCGGGGAGCAGGTTCACCTCCTCATCGGCGATGGCGGATCTTAACGGCGATGGTTTCCCCGATATCGTGACCGTCGGGCTCGATCAGGTGTATCCACCTTCAGGATTTATCCGGGCCTATTCGCTTCGGAACGCGACAGCCGACTCGCTCGCGACGCCCCTCTTCGAGCGTCCCTTTGTTTCGCAAATTGCCCCCGGGTTCTTCAACTCTCCGGTGCTCGGCGATTCATTGATCGCGGTTCCCTGTTCGGACGGCTCGGTACTTCTTCTCCACTTTGACGGTTCGGTCGCCGACAGCATCCCCCAGCTTCAGGGAGGGACATTCGTGGAGGCGATCAGCCGGTGGAAAGGACCGGACTCCTTTATCATATTGTATAACAGCGGGACGGTAACGCTGACCGTCCGCGGATCCGACGGCAGCCGGCTCCGCCCGGACGTCTCGCGCGTCTTTGGTGCGGGGAACAACTTCTTTACGCCTGCGGTGACCGGCCTCTTCGGTCCTGACAGCGTTCGCGGGAAAATCCTCACGGCGTTCTCGACGTTTGCCGGATCGCTCTATCTTGTCGATTCCACGCTGACGCCTGTGTCAGGGTTCCCGGTTTCCTGGGAGGGGTGGACCGGCGGTCTCGTTTCGGTAATCCTCGCAGACATCGACGGCGACGGGGTGCGGGATATACTGATCAACGCCGGCGGCAAAATACTCGCCTTCAACACCTCAGGGGTCCTTCTCGACAATTTTCCGATTCAGCTCCCCGGAGGGGCCTCGGTCAAGGACATCATTGCAGGCGACGTGGACGGAGACGGGAAGGTTGAGGTCGTTGCCGTCTCCACCGGGGGTCTTGCGTACGCCTACAATAGCCAGGGAAAGCTGGCCCCGGGATTCCCACTCGATGTGAGCGGACCTCAATTGTCCAACTTCTCAGGGGTTGAGTCAGCAGCTCTCATGACCGTGGGCGGCAAGATCATACTCGTTGTTGCTTCCGGCGATGGCTCGGTCTCGGCCTGGATTACCGGTCATTACACCGGTGCTCCCGACCCGAGACTCTACCCCTGGCCCCAGTACGGAAGGGATGCACGTCACGGCGGCGTCGATCTTACTCCGCTAGCAGGCTCACTAGCGGCATCTGCCTACTTCCCACCAGACCGTGTCTATAACTGGCCGAATCCGGTCTACAGCGGAAAAACAAATTTCAGGTATTTCGTCAGCCAGAACTCCTCGGTGAGCATCAAGATATTCGATATGGCCGGAGATCTTGTCGCGACGCTGAGCGGACAGGGGACCGGGGGGATCGACAACGAGATCCCCTGGGACGTATCGCACGTGCAAAGCGGAATCTATTTTGCGCGGATCGAAGCGAGCAGCGGCGCGTCGAGCGGAGTGAAGATCGTGAAAGTCGCGGTGGTGAAATAGTGCGCCTGGTCCCGGATATTCTCTCCTCCCCGCGGCGGTCCATCGCAGAACCTGCGGCAGTTCTCCTCCTTCTCCTCCTCGCCGCAGGCCGGGGCGCCTCTCAGGATGAATTCAACCACCCGGAGCTCGTGTGGAAGACGATTGAAACGCCCCATTTCTTCGTCCACTACCACCAGGGCGCTGAGCGGACCGGCGCGACAGTGGCGAAGATCGCGGAAGAGATCTTCGGTCCCGTCACGTCCCTCTATCATCATGAGCCGACGGAGAAAGTCAGCTTTGTCATAAGGGACTATGACGACATCTCTAACGGCGCGGCGTATTTCTTCGACAACAAGATCGAGCTGTATGCTCCCAGCATGGATTTCGAGTTCCGGGGGACGCACAACTGGCTCCGGAACGTCGTCACGCACGAGTTCACGCACATCGTGCAGATCCAGACATCCATGAAGTTCGGGAGACGCCTCCCGGCATTTTATTTTCAGTGGCTCGGATATGAGTCCGAACGGAGACCCGACGTCCTGTACGGCTATCCGAACGTCATCGTATCGTATCCCCTCTCCGGTTTCGTGGTCCCGGCCTGGTTCGCCGAAGGCGTCGCGCAGTACAACCGGACCGACCTCAGGTATGATTTCTGGGATTCGCACCGCGACATGATACTCCGCTCGTACGCGCTTGACGGGAACATGCTCACATGGGACGAGATGGGGGTCTTCGGCAAGACGAGCCTCGGGAACGAGTCTTCCTACAACGCGGGGTTCGCCTTCGTCAGCTACATCGCGCGGACATACGGCGAAAACGCGCTCGCGGAGATCTCGCGG
>PMJQ01000230.1 GCA_003157485.1 Ignavibacteriota bacterium | reverse complement strand
GTCCCCGCCGGAAACGTGATATACACGCCGTCATCCCCCCCGGCGGCATGGATGATCTGATATGACCGGGCGCATCCCCCGAGCGTAAGAAGCAATGCCACAGCAAGAACAGCACGCATATTCACCTTTCTTCTCCTGTGATGATTCTAGGTT
Source organism: Ignavibacteriota bacterium (assembly GCA_003157485.1). Lineage (GTDB taxonomy): Bacteria > Bacteroidota > Ignavibacteria > UBA10030 > UBA6906 > Fen-1273. The sequence continues at coordinate 8,717 of PMJQ01000230.1, read as the reverse complement.
TGTCCGATTGCACAGGTCGGGCGCACTCTCCCTGAACGATGAAACACTCGCGTTCTGCGGTCAGAACCTGACCATGAGCGCAAATATGATCCGCGTCTCCGTTTTTACCTGATCAGGAACGAACCCCGTCGGATCTCCGAGCGGGGGATTGTATCCGTTGGGAGAAGTCACCCCGCCGTGCCCCGCGAAATACGGCACGTTTGCCTCCCTGTGGACCAGCTCGAGAAGCCACGTAATGGATTCGCTCGGCATGTATTGGATCGTCGTCGAGCAATCCCATGCGTCAAACTTGTCGCCTGGATTCTCCGTGAACGTATTCGCCGCGACGCCTGTGGGGATCAGCACGAGATACCGTCCCGGGTTATGCATGAACCCGCCGCCGAATGTCCAGCCGAATTTCTCGTCCGTGAACCAGAGCCTGTGGTAGAACATCGCCGCAATGAAATTCTGTGCTGGTCCCCCCGGCCCGCCGAACGGGGTTACGCCTCCCCCCGATTCGAAACCGAGATCCCCGGTGATCGAAAACGCGGCCTTGGATATGAACGCCCCCGGCTTATGCCGGTACCGGAGCTGGAAGCTGTTGTCGCTGTGGACGCGCAGCCTGTTCGGGTTCACCGGCGTGTCGTAGCCGTAATAGCCGTTCGCGACTATATCGACGGATTCTTCCGGGCGGTAGAGAATCTGGAATCCCATCCCCGGTTCCTCGTTAAACATGCCGTATGTCTGCCAGCCGTTGATGAGCCAGAGCTCGATTTTGAGCTTGTCGGACGGGAACGTCTGGAGTCTGGCGCCGTGGAAGAACCAGGGGGTGTTGTCCGACGTGTACGACGGCTGGTACGACCAGTTTTCGACATTGGCATAGGACATGAGCCCGACGTACGACATGAATATCCCGATGTCCAGATTGATCCCGTGCCACACGTCCCAGTGGTATCCGCCGTATGCCTCGCTGATGTACCGGTACGCGTCAGCGAGATCGAACTGTCCCCTGTATACGCTGAAGTCGTTCCGGGGAACGCCGGTTGCGCGCGTGCCGAGCTGGAGGAACAGCCGCCCGCGCACGTTGTCGTAGTGGAAATCGCCGCCGACCCCCACGAACGAGAGATCGACCTCCCCCTCGCGGAACGTGGCGGTGGAGCCGACATTCGTGTGGTCAATTGGCCTGTTGAACGAGTAGTTGTAGTTGACGTCCACCATGAAACTGCCGGTAAACATCTTTGAATCGAGGACCGACGAATGCCTCCGGTCGTTCCCGTTGAGCCATGTGAAATCCCCGAATGCGAACGGATCGCTCGCCGCTGAATCGGGCGCCTGCGCAACCGCCGTATCCGGGACCGCGACGCTCCCCCGGGTGGGCAACTCCGCTGCATTCGTCTCCAGTGCGGTTCCTTGCCGGATGTGATCCTCTCCCGCCTGCTCTGCCGCAAACGTCCGTCCATCGGGATTCGTGAAATGAAAGAGCGATGTCAACCCCCAGAGAACCCCAATGAGGGCGGTTGACAATTTCCCGTAGCGACGCTTCATGTGAACTTCCTCCTGTATGTGTAGTGTCGTTATCCGTTGCGACGGCCGATGCGGCAAATATCCTATGAACCCGCCCCCGGCGCAATTAAGAAAGTATAAATACATGCTCCCCGGACGTAAGAAATTCGTTGGTCCGTCCAGCGGGAGGCCCTTCTATAGGATTATTTTATACATTTCCATCCATTTTTGATGAATTCTTCATTGCGGGAGGGGGGGCGTCTGAGTATGTTCGACCTGTCATTACAGGAGGAGGGTCAAACAGGTGGATATGATGACGCACGAGGGGTCGTACCGATGGGGGCATGATTCACTTCCGTCCGGGAGGAGTATTCCCTTTTCATTGAGACTGGGCCCTTTTATCCTGGGAGGTCATGAGCCGGTGTATGACCTCCTCCTCATTGATGTGACACGCCGCGGCGTGTATGTCACGTTCGCCCGGGGGACGCCCCTGGTCCCCGGCACGAGATTCAATATCGTGCGCCCGATTGGAAGACATGACGATCCGATCCTGAAACCGGGTCAACCCCGGAGGATTGTTGCAGAGGTTGAAATCATCGAGAGGGGAGATGCGGGTCGTGCGCTCGTACGCGTCCTCGGGGGGTCAGTGATAAGTGGAACAGGAGCAGAAAAGAAGGGAGAAACCGTGCAATGACAAACACGTATGCAGTCGACGGGGCGGAAATCCCGTATAAACTCGAACTGATAGAGAAGATCGATCCGGATCTCGTGGGGCACGCGACACTCTTCATCAGAAAGGGGAATGCGATCGTTACCGGCACGATGGCCGGGAATATCCGGGAAAAATTGATCGCCGATTACAGGATGCGAGGGGGGGGAGTGCTTCCCGAGCTCATAATGTACAGCGGGTCGAAAAAAGCCGCATAGAAGAAATAGAGCGGACTTCTTCCGGAGTGTCCCGCAACGGTCACCCCGGTCCATCGCAACGTATGGAGACCGATACAATGAATCTTGCACTCATGCTTCTGTTGATGCTGGGCCTCGGAATTCTGGCCATGGGGGCGTGTTATCTGTTCCTCAAAGCCTGCGAAAAAATCTAGGAGACGCCGATGATCTATGTCGCAGCAGCAATCGCACTATTTCTGATCGTGTATCTGTTCGTGGCGATGATTCGACCTGAAAAATTCTGAGCCCCGTACTCTCAGACCACTTTTAGCCACACTGGAGTCTCACTCATGTTTTTGAATACATGGCTGCTCCCGTTCGCGCTGCTTGCGGTGACGACGATTATTGCATTCCCTCTGAGCAGATACCTGGCCTGGGTTATGGACGGGAAGTACCGGGCGCCCCGCCTGTTCCGCTGGTGTGAAGCGAGACTCGACAGCGGTCCGCAGAACTGGAAAGAGTACACTGCTTCACTCCTTATCTTCTGCACGCTCCTCTTTGCTCTGGGCTTCGCGATTCTGGTTGCCCAGCCGTGGATGCCTCTCAACCCCGATGGAAAATGGATGCTGGCGCCCAGCACGATCTTTCACAGCGCCATTTCGTTCATGACGAATACGAATCTCCAGCACTATTCCGGCGATCAGCATCTCTCAAACTTCAGCCAGATCTTCTTTCTCCTGCCGAACATGTTCCTCTCGGCTGCGGTGGGGTTCTGCGCGCTGACCGCGATCGTCAGGGCGTTCCGCGGGGAGAAACTTGTCGGCAATTTCTTCGTGGATATGTGGAGGGTGGTCGTCTACATGTTCGTTCCCGCCTCGTTCATCATCGGAGTGATATTCCTTCAGCAGGGAAGCCCGATGACGCTCGAGAGCTTTGCGCATGTCTCGACGCTCGAGTCTCCCTCCGTGCAGCAGACGATTGTGGTCGGGCCCGTGGCGGCGGTTGAGCCGATCAAAATGCTCGGGACGAACGGAGGGGGCTTTTACGGGATGAACTCCGCGCATCCCTTTGAGAACCCCACGGGGCTCTCGAATTTCTTGAATACGATGGCGATGATGCTCTTTCCCTTCATGCTCGTCCTCATGTACGGGCGCATGCTGGGCAGGCTGCGTCACGCCGTTGTCGTTTTCTCCGTCATGCTGCTTTTGATGGCCGGGACGATGGTCTGGTCCATCTATTATGACACATTGAAGCCGAACCCGGGATTCACGGGGGACCCGGTGGCGCGCACGTATGAAATCCCGAGCGCGTCGGCGCCGGGGGGGAAACGGATCGTTACGCTTCCCGCGGTGGCGGGATTGCCCCTCGATCAGCATCTCGGGAATTTGGAGGGGAAAGAGATGCGTTTCGGCACGTCGGCGGGTGCAACGTACGCCGCAGTCACCGTTGACGTCACCTGCGGGGCTGTGAACAGCGAACATGACAGCCTCAACCCGATAGCGGCGATATCTCCCATGGTCGGCATGTGGTTGAATTGCGTTTTCGGCGGGAAGGGCGTGGGGATGATCAATATGCTGCTCTACATCATCATCGGTATCTTTGTGGCCGGTATGATGGTAGGGCGGACGCCGGAGTATCTCGGGAGGAAAATCGGCGCCCGCGAGGTGAAGCTGGCGCTTATTGCGCTCCTCGTTCACCCGATAATGATCCTGGGACCGACGGGACTTTTCGCGGCGACCGACTGGGGCCTCAAGGCTGTCAGCAACCCGGGACCGCACGGGTTTTCCCAGATGGTGTACCAGTTTTCCTCTGCGTCCGCCAATAATGGCTCGGCATTTGATGGGCTCGGTGTGACGTATGGCCTCGCAAACAATCCTTCCCCGGCCCCTGAAGCCATCCCCTGGGATATAGCGTCGGGACTGGTTATGCTCTTCAGCAGGTTCCTTCCCATCGTGGCACCGATCGCCATGGCAGCGTACCTGGGCGCAAAAAAGAGCGCGCCGTTCGGCCTTGGCACACTCCGGGATGACACCGGGACATTTGGATTTTTGCTTCTTGGGACGATCCTGATCATCGGGGCTCTGCTCTTTCTGCCTGTTGCGGCGCTTGGGCCTCTGGCGGAGCACCTTGGTCCCATTCCGTTCGGCGGATAGATCCGCTCAATGGTCGAGTGCCCCACGACGCTGTGAAACCAGAAGGAGTCCGCAAAAAAATGAGTGCAACGACTGTCGTGCAGGAAAATGTGCAGAAGACAGGCCAGAAGACGGAGAAAGCCAAGCCGCCGCGACGTCTGAAGAGAAGAGCGTTGTTTACGAAGGAGACGATGCTCCCCGCGATCAGACAGGCATTTATGATGCTCCGTCCCGACACGCAGTGGAAAAACCCGGTGATGTTCGTCGTGGAAGTCGGGGCTTTCCTTACGCTGCTCTATATCCTCAAGGCGGTGTTCGGCGCATCGGAGAGCATCGTTCCGCTCTCCTATTTCATCGCCCTTGACGTGTGGCTGTTTCTCACCGTGCTTTTTGCGAATTTTGCCACCGCTCTGGCGGAGGCGCGCGGGAAGGCGCAAGCGGAATCACTCAAAAGGACGCGCCGCGAAACGATGGCGATCCGCCTCGGCCCCGGTGATACTATCGAGGACGTTTCGTCCAACCTCTTGAAACCCGGAGACCGCGTCATCGTTTCGGCTGGCCAGACTATTCCGGGCGACGGGGAAATCGTCGAAGGGATCGCCTCGATCGATGAATCGGCGATTACCGGGGAGTCCGCTCCGGTGATCCGCGAATCCGGCGGAGACCGGTCGGGAGTGACGGGAGGGACGTACGTCCTTTCCGACAGGATCGTCGTGAAAATCACGAGCGGAGCCGGAGACTCGTTCCTCGACCGGATGATCGGGCTGGTCGAGGGAGCCATCCGCCAGAGAAGTCCCAACGAGATCGCGCTGACCCTGGCGCTCTCTGCAATGACGCTGATATTCCTCATCGTCGTCGTCCCTCTCTGGCCGATGGCATGGAACGCGGAGCAGTACATGGCGGGCTATCTGGGGATTCAGGAGCCGCTCAGGAGCCTGGGGACGGATGTTCCGACGTTGATTGCCCTGCTTGTGTGTCTCATTCCGACGACGATCGGTGCTTTGCTGGCCGCCATCGGCATTGCGGGGATGGAACGGGCGCTCCAGGCCAATATTATCGCAAAAAGCGGAAAAGCTGTCGAAATGGCGGGAGATATCGACATCGTCCTGCTCGACAAGACCGGGACGATCACGATGGGAAACCGGCGCGCGACGAAGCTCCTCCCGGTCGGAAAGCACACGGTGCGCGGCCTCGGGGAAGTCGCGGCCCTCGCATCTGCGGCGGATGAGACACCGGAGGGGAAGAGCATTGTCAAGCTCTGCGAGGAGCAGGGATATGCCGTGGCGACAGGCCCGAACAAATCGAAATTTGTCCCTTTCACCGCGCAGACGAGGATGAGCGGGATCGACCTTCCGGACGGACGCCGGATACGGAAAGGTGCACCGGATGCCGTCGCGAAATTCGTCCGGGAAGAAGGCGGAAGTGTACCGGACGGACTCCGACCGCTCGTGGAAGGGGCTGCATCAAAAGGCGCGACGCCCCTCGTTGTTGCGGAGGGGGGCTTCGTGGTAGGCGTGATAGTGCTCGAAGACATTTTGAAGCCGGCGATGAAGGAGCGCTTTGCGCGATTGCGCCAGATGGGCCTGCGTACGGTCATGATCACCGGGGATAATCCCCTCACGGCCTCAACAATAGCGGCGGAAGCCGGGGTGGATGACTTCATCGCGGAAGCCACGCCGGAAAGCAAGCTCGCGTATATCCAGAAGGAGCAGGCTGAAGGGAAGCTCGTCGCGATGATGGGAGACGGCACCAACGACGCCCCGGCGCTGGCACAGGCGGATGTCGCCCTTGCCATGAATGCCGGCACGCAGGCGGCGAAGGAAGCGGCCAATATGGTGGACCTCGACAGTGACCCGACAAAGCTCATCGAAACGGTGGAAATAGGGAAGCAGCTTCTCATCACCCGGGGGGCACTGACGACGTTTTCGATCGCGAATGACGTTGCCAAGTACTTTGCCATCATTCCGGCGCTGTTTGCGGGCACGCTTCCCTGGCTCAAGATGATGGACATCATGAACCTCCATTCTCCGACTTCGGCGATCCTTTCCGCGGTCATTTTCAACGCGCTCATTATTCCGGCGCTCATACCGGTCGCCCTCCGCGGGATCGCGTACAAGCCTCTGGGGGCCGACGCGCTCCTTCGCAGGAATCTTCTCTTCTGGGGGGGCGGCGGCGTCATTCTCCCCTTTGCCGGCATCAAGCTGATCGATGTCGTGCTCGTTGGCCTCCACATGCTTTCATGACCCTGTTTTCATGCGAGGAGTTCACAATGCTCAAGTCGATTGCAAAAAGTCTCTGGCTGCTCCTGTTTGGTGTGGCCATCTGCTGTATCGTATATCCGCTCGCTTTGCTTGTCGTCGGGCAGACGGTATTTCCGTTTCAGGCAAACGGGAGCATCGTAAAGGGTCCGGACGGCGTGCCCGAGGGATCTCTCCTCATCGCGCAGCCATTTACGAAGGACGAGTACTTCCAGCCCCGCCCTTCCGCTGCGGGCTATAATGGCTCCGCGTCTTCGTCGTCGGCCCTTGCCGCCTCGAACTACGCGCTCCGGAATCGGGTCGCCACGACGCTTGGCCCTATTGTAAAATATAATTCCGGCTCGAAGGCCGGGCAGCTCGTCGCGCCGGACATCGAGGGCTGGTTTGCCCGGGACCGGTATCAGGGTGCTTCTTCAATAGTGCTGCAGTGGGCGGATGCCCATAACAGTCTCGCGCAGGCCTGGGTGGCGGCGGACACAAACCACGCTAACTATGTCAACGACTGGACAAAGATTCATGCCGAGGTTGTCACGCAGTTCATAAAGAACAACCCGGCTACCCCTCAGCCCCAGCCGCCGGATCTGGCGGTAGTGTTTTTCGAAACATTTTCGAAGGAGAATCCCGGGAAATTTCCTTCGGCGGTGACCCACGCGGATCCGGCGGGAAAGAGCACGACCGTGATCGAGCCGGTCAGCGCCGGCACGGACATTCAATCGACCTTTTTTGATATGTGGCGCCAGGATCACGCCGACGCCGATCTCCAGGACCTTCCGGCCGACATGCTCACAACCTCGGCCTCCGGGCTTGACCCGCACATCACGCTCCAGAATGCCGAGTATCAGCTCGACCGCGTTGCCGCGAAGTGGGCGCTCGATACAAAGCGGGACGCTGCGGGCATACGAAAAGAGATAGAGGATCTGCTTCAGCAGAAGGCGTTCGCCCCGTTCGACGGGCTCGCCGGAGAGAAAATGATAAACGTCCTCGAGGTGAATCTCGATCTCCGGAACCGGTTCGGTTCCCCCTCGTGATGACACGGATTGTCCAGAGTGGTTTGGTGCCGCGGACGTCCGGCGGCCGCTGCAAACCGGTGTCCAACCTGGCGGGATGAGAGAATGCTCCAGATCGGCGATCAATTCGATCATTTTCGGCGTCCTCCTCCAGGCGTGGTACTGACATTCACGGCCAAATGACAAGATCGGTTACCCCTTCAGTCCTTGTGCTTGAAGAGGACAGGGAGAACAGGCGTCTCCTCCAGGTCACGCTGAGGAAAGGTGGGTTCCATGTTCTGACGACGAACGGCGGCGGGAATCCCCGGTCTGCGAAAATCGCCCCCGATCTCATCATCGTGGACATCGATGGCATGGAGGGTGATGCCTTTGCAGGGCTCCACCGGCTTCATTACGATGCCGGGTGTCCTGTCATCGTTCTTTCGTCCCGGGAACGAGAACAGGATATTGTCCGTTCACTGGAGAGTGGGGCTGACGATTACATTGTGAAGCCGTTCCGTACGGGAGAATTGATCGCCCGGTCGCGGGTTGCGTTGCGCCGCCGCACTGCCGAGGTTGACGATGCGCCACTTACCGTGGGGTCGCTGACAATGGACTTTCACGCGAGGACCATACGGAAGGGATTGGAGGAGATACGGCTCACGCAGACGGAAAACGATCTGCTCCTCCTGCTCGTTCGAAATGCGGGCAAGGTCTTAACCCACAGGTACATCCTCGAGCAGATCTGGGGAGCGGAGTCAACGGGCAAAACCGTGTATCTCCGCGTCTACATCGGACACCTGCGCAAGAAACTGGAATATGATCCCTCGGGTTCGACCCACATTCTGACCGCGTCAGGCATCGGTTACGGCTGGGTGATGGACCCCGTCGCCGCACAACCCTCGTAGGAAGAGTCCCCGGTTCGAGCGCCAATAAAAAGGCTCGGACGACAGCCGGGCCTCGTGACGTCCCCC
>PMJQ01000067.1 GCA_003157485.1 Ignavibacteriota bacterium | reverse complement strand
GTCCCACCCCTTTCCGCCAGCCGTACTCCAGAATATCCTGAAGGTTGATTGCGGGGATCACCTTTGTGAGGTCAAGCAGCTCGGACCAGCCTCCGTCCATGATGATGTATGGTATCCTGTTGGCGGCGGCAAAGTCGATATAGTATCTGTACGTCTGCGTGTTGATGCCGGCTTTGAAATCTACGTGGGAAATGTTCCAGTTGTTCCACCAATCCCAGGCGACCNNTATTCTCGGCGGCGAGGCCAGCTTCTGCACAATGTCATTCTTCAGCAGTTCTTTGTCGCTGCGGCTGAGTGCAACTGCGCGCCACGGGAAATTGCGGGTGCCGGTCGTCCTTGCGATGAAGTTTCCCCTTTTTGTGGGGATAAAGTTGATGCCGCCAAACCCTCCGAGTTGTGCCTGCAGGGGATATGGCGCATACACTCCCGTGAATCCGTTCCGGGTTTGATTGACGTTAATGTACATCCCCGGATAGTCTTCCAGATCCGCTTCCAGAATCACGACCTTTTCGTTGTTGCCGGCTTCGACAAGCGCAGGGAGGAACGCAAGAGAATCACGCAGGAACCGGGAAATGGTGATTTCCCTGTAGAGGGCTTCAAAAGAGGAGTTGAAGATCTGACCACCTCTGTAGTCCCACATAAACGGGAGAAAAGCCTTCGGATCGCCGGAGAAATTGAAGCTGGCTTCCTCGTTCTCTATTGTAATCTCCCCCTTTTTCTTCGTAAAGAACCGGTACGCTACGGCGTCATTGTAGACCCTGAATATCACGCCGTAATCGCTCTTGAAGCCTATTGTGAGCAGTGTGTATTCATCGGGGATGCTCGCTTTGACGTAATTGATCGGAGCAAAAGCAGAGCGGATATTTTCGGTGCCGGAAGAGGCGACAGCGGCATGATTGCCCAGCGTATCGCCCCCTTCCAGTATCAGAGATATCGGCGAGGGGGTAATAATCAGAGCCCCATCGTGCCGTACGGACCATTCGAGCTTCGCCCCCGCTGTGACGGTCACGCTCACCGTCCCGTCGGGCGACTTCGCCTCAAAGTCATGGCTCTTCTGTGCGGCGAGCTGTTGTGCACCGGGGAGGAGAACCGAAAGTGCCGCGGCGAGAATGCCGTTCATTGATCTTCGAACTGGTGAGGCATCGGACGTTGTTCTTTCAAGTGTCATTGTGGATCCCGGTGTGTGTATTCATCGTTTCCCACGGATCGCTCACATCGGCACAACTGTGTCGCCCTCTCCGCGCATGGGCTTCTACAGCGTAACCTTCAGTTTCGTACCTGTGTACGTCGTCGTCCTGTCCGGATTCGGGCATATCCCGATTCCGGTGCCGTGCTGCGCCCTGACAAGGACAATGTTGAATCTCCGTGAGTTCAACATTCCCGGAAAACTCCCATGGCGGTCAGCGATTGTCAGTGTCCTGTGAGAATCATCCCATTCAAACGTGATTGTGGCGAATGCCCCTTTTTCGTAATTATCATTGTCGTTTTCATCCTCGTACAGCGTAAAATGCCCGTCGGCGCCGGGATAGATTCTCACTTCAATCGGATCGGGCGCTTTCTCGGTCGTGTACTGGAGAAACGGTCCCAGCGGGATTATCGAACCCGCCTTTATCATAAGTGGGATTCTGTCGATGGGTGCGTCGACTGTCAGGCTCGTGTCACCGTCAAACGTCCGGCCTGTCCAGAAATCCTGCCAGGAAGTGCCGGCGGGGAGGTAGACCTTCCGTACTTTCTCTCTGGCCTGCCGGTCCTGTTCCGCGGCGAAAATAGCCGGCGTTTTCCAGAAGAGGCGCATTTTCGCGGCCCCCGTCGATCTGTTTTCCGTTTCCAGAACAAAGTCGTACGCTCTCCCTTTTTCAAGGTTCACGGGCACCGTATACTGCTCGACGCTTGAATACGCCATCGGGAGCGTATCGCCGTCCAGGATGATGCGTTTCGGATCGTAGCTTATCAGATGGAACTGGTGTTTGCCGGATTCCTTCGGCACGAGCTTTCCCCGCCACGTTGCCGCATACGTGGAATCCGTGAGGTACTCCGGGCGGCCGGTGTACCACGTAAAATCAATGTCGGGGTCGATCTGCTCTTTGCCCGGCGACCTTCTGGCCGGGTCTCTGTAGTACCTCGCAAGAAGCCCGGGCTTGCCGTCGGGAGTTCTGAAGTACTCCGGTCCGATAAGTACCGTCGGTTCCGGCGGCCGGTGATACATGTACTCCGTGACCGGACATACCATTATCGAAGGACCGAACATGAACTGATCNNGATGTACGGCATGAGCCGGTAGCGGAGATTATCGGCTTTCAGGAGGGGCTCCGTGAAATCTCCCATCTCCCACATCTCGCGCGGCGTTTCCGATCCGTGCGAGCGGAAAATGGGGCAGAATGCGCCGAACTGAAACATGCGTGTATACAGCTCCTGATAGGCAGGATCTTTCCCGCCGTGTATGAAAACGCCGCCGTACGATCCGAGGACGAATGCGCCGATATCGAACGTCCAGTAGGGGATGCCGGACATGCAGTGGTTCAACCCGGCGGCAATCTGCTGTCGGTAGATGGCCCAGTTTGCTCCGATGTCCCCTGACCATGTCGTCGCAGCGTTGCGCTGCTGGCCTGCAAACGTCGACCGGGTAAGGATGTACGGGCGCCGGGCGGAGGTCTCCTCCCTCCAGTCCCTGTAGAGAGCGTCGGTCATCACGAGCGAGTAGGAATTGAGATACCGGGCCCATGAGCCGAGGTAGTTCCGTCCCATTTTTTTCAGCTCGTACTCGCTCGATTCCTCCGTGTTCGCGTTTATCACGTCGGGTTCCGTGGAATCGATCCACCACCCGTCGAGGCCTTTTGCGTAGATTCCCTTCTTCAGATACCGCCAGTACAGCTTGTTTGCCGCCGGATTGTAGGCATCATAGTACTTGAATCCGCCCCATCCCACGGGCGGATAGAGAAATCCGTTCTTCTCCATGTCGGCATAGATCGCCGTCGCAGGCCCGAGCGCCGGCCAGATGGAGATGATTATGTGGAAGTTCATCCTGTGAAGCTCATTGCACATCTCCCCGGGCCGCGGGAAGAGGGTCTTGTCAAAGAACATGCCGCTCCAGTTCCGCGCGCCGTTCCAGTAGTCCCAGTCCTGTATGATGTTGTCGATGGGCATCTTCAGCGCACGATATTTCCTCGCGACGCTCATGAGTTCATCCTGCGTGCGGTAATGCTCCTTGCTCTGCCAGTAGCCGTACGCCCATTTGCCGTAGAGGGGAGCTTTCCCGGTCAGCATGCGGTATCCGGAGATTACCCCGTCCATATCCTTCCCGAAAACGACATAATAATCTATATTGTCGCCGATGTCGGACCGGAACGAAGCGCCGTCAAGGTTGTCGTCGAACACGGTCATCGAATAGTTGTCCCAGAGTATCCCGTAACCCTTTGTTGATATGAGGAAAGGGTTGGCCGCCCCCACATTGGCCTGCGCCAGGACGACCCTCTTCCCCCGGAAGTTCATGTACCCGTGCTCCTGCTCGCCGAGACCGTACACGCCTTCGCCGGGATCGAGTTGGAAGCGCTGCGCCACGGTGAACCCCGAATCCGAGGAATAGACGACGGGCGTGAAGGACGGCTCCCCTTTTTCACGCAGGAGCATGGTGCCGCCGGCGGCGAGGATTTCGACGTTTCCGTCCGCCGTCGAAATTCTGGCAGCGAGCTTCGGTGACTTCAGGAGAACCGCGCTGCCGGATTGTTCAAATGTGATGCCGAGGTCGGGTATGCTGTCTTCAATAACGGAGAGACTTCTCCCGCCGGCGGATCCTCCCGGCGTCCATTTCGTAACACGGAGTATCCCGGCTGCATAGAATTGAGCCTTTACCCGGAGCGATCCCGCATTCAGCAGAACACCGTTTCTGATCGGTGTAACCTGCGCCACGCCGGCGGAGAACTGGAAGGCGAGGAAGAGAGTGGGAAAGAGTGATCTGGCAAACGCATTTTTTTTCATGGATGGATTTGTTCTTCGATTGAGTCACCGGTTTCCTGAATTCCTCTTGATCGCAATTGCCTTCCCGATGTACGATACCGTGGCGTCCGGACGAGTCTCTCCGGTCACGCCGGTGCCGTGCCCCGGACCTACCCACACGATGTGGAAAGTTCTCTGCTTCAGCATGCCGGGGAATTCCCCGTGACGGTCGCCGATCGTAAGCGTGTTGTTGTGTTCGTCCCACCGGATCTGGATCGTCGTGAATGCCCCCTTTTCATAATTATAGGTGTCGTTTTCATCTTCGTACAGCGTGAACTCTCCTTCGGCTCCCGTATACACCCGCAGTTCGACAGGGTCGGCGGCCTTCTCGGTGGCATACTGGAGAATAGGGCCCATGGGGAGAATGGATCCGGCCCTGACGTAAAGAGGGAGGGTTTCAATCGGCGCTGCGGAGGAGATCGTCTGGCCGCCTGTCAGGTGATTCCCGCTCCAGAAATCGAACCAACCGGCACCGCGCGGGAGATAGACTCTCCTCGAATTGTCCGTTGGTCTGAGTCCTTGAGCGGAATCCATTGGCCTTGTCACCGGGTTGACGAGAAATGCCGGACCAAACATGTACTGATCGCGGATGTCCCTGACAGACGCATCGGCTCTGAAATCAAACGCCAGCGCGCGCATCATCGTGTAGGATTCGTTGGTCACCTTCCACGAAAGGGAATAAATGTACGGCATAAGCCGGTAACGAAGGTTGTCATATTTCAATAAAACCGCCTTCGTGTTTGGGTCCCAGTTCCCGGAAAAAAGGGCCCGTTCGCCTTTCCCGTGTATTCTGAAAACAGGGCAGAATGCGCCGAACTGGAACCACCGGGTGAAAAGCTCCCGGTTTGCCGGCGTCGACCAGTCCGGAGAATTCCATTTCAGGTGATACCCCCCGATATCTGATGTCCAGTACGGAATGCCGGAAGCACAGGCGTTGATTCCCTGAGGAATTTGAACGGCATATGCATCGAACGTGCACGCAATATCGGACGACCAGAGGGTTGCGGCGTTCCTCTGCTGTCCGGCGAACGCCTGCCGGATAAGGAAGAACGCCCGCTTCCCGGGGATGTCAGCCCGCCAGTTCTTATACAGCCCGGTTGAGTGCATGAGGGAATAGGTGTTGAAGTAGTCGATCCCCCTGCCGGTGGCAAACGTGCTCTGTCTGCGTTCGTCAAGAAGAGTGCCGTTGTCCGGTTCGCACTGGTCCACCCACCAGGCATCCCATCCGTCGCGTGCGATGAGACTATCCCGTGCCTGCTGCCAGTACATGTCACGGGCTTTCCCGCTGTGGGCATCGTAGTAACTGTCGAACGTATGTGTCATCACGTTGTCCCATGTGATCGAGGTCAGATTGCCCGCCTTCGACATTGCATCGTAGTCCCTTGTCCCCTTTGCAAGAACGGGCCAAATGGATATCATGGCATGGACGTTTGCATGGTGGAGTTCGTCGACCATCGCGTGTGGATCGGGATATCGTTCGGGCCACATGACATGGGAGCCGATGACGTCGGGCTCCCAGTAGAACCAGTCCTGCACGATGCAGTCCAGGGGGATACCCGCATTCCGGTACCGGTCTTTCACCGATAACACTTCCGCCTGGCTCTTGTACCTGTCCTGCGACTGGAAAAGTCCGAACGACCACTTCGGAAACATCGGCGCATGTCCGGTTGCGGTCCTGTACAGGGCGATAATGTGATCGAACTCCGGTCCGTAGAAGAAGTAGTAATCGACACAGTCGCCGCTTTCCGACACGTACTTGAACTTTGTATTCCCACCTTCGGCCCCGTAAAAATTGGACGCCGAGTAATTGTCCCACATGAGCCCGTAGCCTCTGGTTGAAAGAAGAACGGGGATGGCGCCGGTCATATACCGTATGGCCATCTCCTGGTTACGGCCCTTGTAGTTCATGGCGCCCGCGTCCTCGGGATGGCATCCGAGGCCGAACAGGCCTTCGTTCTCTGGCGAGACAAACTCCGTTTCGCATTCATGCGTGATGATGCCTGCAACGGTATCCGCCGCCATCCTCTTGCCAGCGGTGCCGGCCTCGGCGAGGATCGTCACATCGTTCAGATCGGTGTACGTGATCGAATTTGTCGACCTGTTCACCTTGATGTTCAGCCTCCCCGTAGAAATGACGAATTCTTCAGGTCGCTCGGAAAGTTGAAACCCGGGGGTCTTCTCCGACGTGTCCACGACGACAAGCGACGATCTTGAAGGAATATCCCGCAATGTTGTATACTGAACTTCCACAACGTCTTCTTTGCAGATCTTCACCTTCATTTTCCCCCTGTCCAGCGTGAATGTCATGCCGTCAGGATCCTTTGTGGAGGATACTACCGAAGCCTTCGCTTCATGCACTGCTGCGCACGAGGCGATCAGTACGGCCGCAATGAACGCTGCTTCTCTCGTCGTTGTCATCGCTCGTCCAGGTCTTTGGGAATATGGTTTCCGGAATGGCACGCCGCGTCTTATCGTGCGCTCATTCGAAGACGGCATAAGATAGTGAATCCTTTCATTTCTTCCCAGGCACGCATTCTCCGGAAGTCCCTCCAAAGGAGACTCTCTTCAGTGCATTGTCTCTTGGGGTGATCATAACATAATCAGGGGTGAGCAGTTTCCTGTACACCAGGCCGGAATTTGCGCCGTTCCTGCAGCCGGACTGTGGCACGCGGATTGCGGTTACGTGAATATGAATGCAAATCCGTATCACTCATAGAAAGGAACACGCGGCATGAAAGCACGCAGTGTCATACTCATCGCCGGAGTCGCACTCGCTCTTGCAGGCCCCGCGCAGCCCGCTGTGGCACAGGTACGTGTTGGGATCGGAGTCGAGATCGGCCCTCCTCCTGTTCGCACGGAGGTTGTCGCCCCCAGGCCCGCGTATCCGGCCGAGTGGGTCCGCGGGTACTGGATGTGGGATCCGGCGGTGCACAGGCATGTCTGGGTGGAGGGGAGATGGGTTCGGGCTCGTCCGGGATACAGGTGGGTTGACGGCGGATGGAGGCACAGCCGCAACGGGTGGGTTTGGACGGAAGGCCGGTGGCGGTCAGGGAGGCTTGGCCGGGGCCCGTCAGCAGGGGAGCCCGTTCCGGAGCGGGGTGGGGAGAGGCGTTAATCTTCAGCGTCCTGCAGCTGGGGGATCGGGCCGTCGAGCTTTGCCCGGCATAAACGACTGCCGACAGGCCAAGTACGACGGCCAGCCCTATCGTGAGAATTGTTGTGTTCCCCATGACTCCTCCAGACCAGCGATTCGAACAGAATTAGTCGAACATCTTGAAATTCGGCCACTCCTTTTCCATGGAGAACGGGGGATGGTCGACATACCCGGCAGCCAGATGCCTGGAACAGGCGATGTGGTAAAGTTCATCGATGAAGTAGCCGTATCCGGAGAGCAACCCGGCCAGCACGTGGTACAGGAAAAGACAGAGTGACATGCCCGCCAGCACCAGAATATCAGATTTTTCCGTTTTCATCAATGTGGTATCGTGATCGTCCATGGGTGTCATGTGTGAGCGTCGCTTTCGTAAAATGAAATGGCCCCTTCCACGCATCGCAGAAGGGGCCGGTCAGAGAACGTAAAACAAGATATGCGGAAAAACGCTGAAGAATAGCGCCTGAGACTTGACTTTTATTAGGCGAAATATTATAATGCTCTTAAGAACATAGGGGGTGTGCGAACAGTATCATTATTTCTAAGGCTGTTGCCCTTGTTCGCCCAACATACGTAGGTCTATCGACAGGAAACTCGACATGAGAGAATCATCAGAAGGAATCCAGGAAGCTCTTCGGTCCAGGCGCGCAGAGGTCGAACGCGTTGCTGAATCGGTCGGTGTGGCCGCGCAGGCCGTGGGCTCCGCATCGCTTACCGATGAGCAGCGTCATCTGATCGCCTGCGGGCTCAGGGACGTTCAGGGTGAACTTCACGACCTGAGCGACATACTTAAATCGCTTGCAGGGGAGAGACAGCCGCAGGAGGTTTGAGGAAGTAAGGTCACGAGAACACGGGGGCCCGGCACGGCCCCGTCCAATGCCCGGAGGCAATCTCATCCGGGCATTCTTATCTCTCTGCCTCGCCCTCTGCGGCAGGGGTTTCAGCGCGGCATGCCGCGGTCCGTCCCCTCCTTTGGTGCCCCTTCCCTTAGAGAACGCCTTGAAGAAAGAAGACCACCCCCGCGGCGCCGAGCGCGAGGCTGACGAACCAGAGCCATTTCTTCTTCGTGAGCGCGGAAATGGCGCCAAGGGCGATGGCAATCTGGAAAACCGTGACTCCCTTTGCGAGGATCTGGTGCGATGCGAGGTTCTCTGCTGAGGAGTTTTCTTTTTCGCGCGCCTTTTCCTCTATCTCCTTCTGCTGATTTTTGTATTCGGAGACTTTCTCGTCGTCTTTGGCATCCGGATCCTTCCCCAGCGTGCGGAGCAGTTCCATCTTGCTCTCGAGGACGGCCGATTTGACCCCTTTCGCCTGGTAGTACGCCCACTGATCGGAAGCCTGGATCTGTTCGATCATCGCCTCGTTGGCGCGGTGCCCGGCGAGCAGTGAACAGGCGGCCGCAAGGACCGCGAGCAGCGCGGAACTCAGGGCCACGAAGAGAATCCATGTTTCGCCGCTGTGGTGGGCGGCATGCTCCATGTCTTCGTGCAGGTGTTCGGTCGGGACTTCCATCTCTTCAGGCATGCCTACCTCCGGTTGGTATGGACGTTGAATGCGTGCGGAGCGCGCCGCACGATGTATATACTCATCAGAGATCTCGATTGCAACTGCCGCAC